>NZ_JATABI010000011.1:0-72423 GCF_036533795.1 Vibrio sp. M250220
GTACTCCGTTGATACCGCCTCGCAAGAATGCGGCGCTTTGGGAAGATGGGCATCCCAGAAATGAAGCAGTAAAGGCTCTGAAAAACGGAACAATAGCGGAGTGGAAATCTGAGTTGGGTTATCACTATCGCTCAATATCTGAGACTGCAATGTCTCGATATAAAGGACTAACCAGCGGTAAATTGAGCTTGAGATGTTATAACGCTCAAGTTGGTGAGGCACTGGCAAATGTCAAAGCAATGAACAAAGTCATAGGACTAGGTATGCCTGTTAGAAGCTAGCGGCTAGTCATATATGGCGTCGTTGATCTTCAAGCTGATTTGATCAACAACGCCTAATATAACCACAATAACTAGGTGGTATTATTAACATATGCAACTGGCAATTTGGCGTGTTTTTTTTGTACAAAATACAGAGGCGGAACGAGCATCTTACAATGTGAGTTTTAAGTAAATGCTGACTTGAATAACGTGATTTAATTGCGCTTATAGTTCGTTCTAAATGCATCTATCGAATCAGGATATGAAATGTAAATAGAAGATATAGCCTCTTGCCAAGCATTTGAAGGACACACGCCATAAAGCGTTGACTCTTAGGATTCAGAGAGCCTTTTTAATGGTGCCTGTCCTTATTAGTTTTTTGTGTTGCTGCATGGCTTCTACCGTTCGGTCAAAGAAAAGGGCAAAGCGACGCTCTGCCCTGATTTAAAGAATTAGTTTCGAGACTTACTTGGGTAGAATGACTTGGTCAATAACGTGAATGACACCGTTGCTAGCTTTGACGTCAGTCGAAACCACATTGGCATTGTCAACCATGACGTTACCGTCCACCACTTTGATCATCACATCTTGTCCTTGTACAGTGGTTGCTTTGTCCAATTTGACAACATCAGCCGCCATTACCTTTCCTGCAACAACATGGTAAGTAAGCACTGCTACCAACTTATCTTTGTTCTCTGGTAGAAGTAACGATTCCACTGTGCCTTTTAGTAACTTGGCAAAGGCTTCATCCGTTGGTGCAAAGACGGTGAATGGGCCATCGCTCTTTAACGTGTCGACCAAGCCAGCTGCTTTGACTGCCGCGACAAGCGTAGTGAATGAGCCGTTTTCGACTGCTACATCAACAATGTCCGCTTTCATACCATGGTTGTGTGCTTGTGCTGGCAAAATAAACGTGAATAACGCGATTAAAGCTACCGCAAGTGAAATTGTATATTTAAACATGAGTCCATCCTTTAAGTGAGGAGCTATGCTCCATTTAGCTGTTGTCTTGCTCACTAATGTCTCCGCAACGGATTTGTAAACAGATCATTTTTGTAAATCTCAACCGCTAATACTCTAAACAACAGTTTGTTGTATTTTGTGGCCGCCATTCCATAGAGAGGCGAAGAAACGAGTAGGGAATCTCGTGAAGGAAGCTCTGTGTTTAATTGGCTTATCACTGGATCTTTAAAGCCACATACATAACAAGGACAGGCACCATAAAAACTTGGTGACATCAAAGAGAGTCATACTCAAAGGCCCCATATCCTTCAAGGAATATGGGGCCTTTGCAAGTCGAGGCTATTGAGGTCTTTTCAGTGGTTTAACCACACTGTCGAGGCCTTCAATCTTCAGCGCTAAGCACAACTGCATAAGTTCGCCGAGTTCCCCTTCAGGAAACTGCTTTTTGTTGGCAAACCAAAGTAAATATTCTTCAGGCAAGTCAATCAATACTCTGCCTGCGTACTTTCCAAAAGGCATTTGCATACGTGCAAGTTTAATCAAGTTTTCTTTTTCTAGCATAAGACTGAATAAACAAGGTATTAGAGCCGTAGGGTAACACCGATTATTTAACTCGGATAGCAGTGCCTTAATCAAACGTTAGGATGGACAGTATGGGCGTACTCAACAACCACTTGATTGCCTTCAATATAGGCATTTTGTATTTCACCATCAACGCTCATACGGCTTTGTAGGTAGACCACTTTTGGACCGTTCTGATTGTCTTCTTTCAATGAGGGTACAACGTTTTGAGGTTCGATGCGTAACAAGCGGCAAAAATGACTAATAAACGACATGGTTAACGGCGTCTCGCCACGTAGCACCTGAGAAAACGTCAACTGATTCATACCGAGTTTCTTAGCAAACTCCATCTGTGTCAGGCGCATTTTTGATTTCTGAGACATCCAGATTTGATACAGCGCCTCTCGGTCTCTATCTGTGAATTCCATGTTTGGTCCTTGTGTAACTCTATTTAATTAATTGCCAGTCTTTTCATACAAGGCGTTGTCAGCGCGGAGTTAGCGAAAATCAAAGGTTCTGTTTCGTCTATGGGCATAGCGCTATTTGATGGAATCAGGCTTACCCATTAATTCATTGACAAAGAAAATTAGTCAGGTGGGATAAGTTGTTATTTTTAATAAAATTAACTAGGTAAGAAATAGATAATTCGCAAGTCAAATTATCAACAACTTATTCAATTCGAGAATGCAATTCCATATTCATTCGATGCCGTGGATTTTGCGGATTCCTTTGGCTACATTCTTCCCGCTCAATTATCACTTCAGGCAAACTATCCGAAAGGTTAGGACGCAAAGCCACCGGTCTGTCGACGTTTAATGTCTATGATAGCGGGGCTGCCGCTTGGTCTAGTCACCAAGTGTTTTCGCGTACCGGAGTGCCATCTTAACTGTCAGTTATAAAAAAGGACAAATGATGCACAAACTGCCAAACAAATCCCTCATCGCCCTCGCTTTGATCAGCGTCAGTGGCGCGAGTTACGGTCACGGTTATGTCTCTGCATACGAGAATGGTGTCGCAGAAAGTCGCGTTGCACTGTGTAAATTCCCAACCAGTGACACCAATGAGAAGAACACCAACTGTGGTGCCATTCAGTATGAGCCGCAAAGTGTCGAAGGCCCAGATGGCTTCCCTGAAGCGGGTCCAAGCGATGGCAAAATTGCCAGCGCAGCCACTACCCTAGCGGCGGCTTTAGATGAGCAGACCGCTAACCGCTGGGTAAAACGTCCTATTCATTCTGGAACTCAAAATTTTGAATGGACATTTACCGCAAATCATGTGACTAAAGATTGGAAGTACTACATCACTAAACAAGGATGGAATCCAAATCAGCCACTTGCCCGTGAATCATTTGATTTAACGCCTTTCTGTGTGGTTGATGGTGGCATGGCTCAGCCTCCAAAACGTGTCAGCCACCAATGTAACGTACCAACACGTGAGGGATACCAGGTTATCTTAGCGGTTTGGGACGTAGGCGATACTGCTGCGTCATTCTACAACGTAATAGACGTTCAATTTGATGGTGACGCACCTGTAGTTCCAGACTGGAGTCAGTCAGGCCAAATCAACCCAGGACTTAACCTAAATATTGGCGATAGTGTCTACACCCGCGTATTTGATCAAAACGGTGAAAATGTCTCTTACAGTACTGAATTAGTCATAGAAACCGCTGAACAAGGTCAGGCAAATAACTGGTCTTACGCGCTAGCGTCTAAGATCAATCAAGAGCAAAGCCAAATTCGAGCTGGTCAGTTGAATGATCGAGGTGAGTTTACTCCTGTCTATGGTACAAACCCTGTATACATCAAAGCAGGTTCCGGCTTAAATAGCGTTGAGATCGGCTATAAACTTGAAGCACCAGAGCCAGATTATCGCTTAGATGTTACAGGGCTGGAAGATGAATACCTAATTGGTGATGCCGCAACACAAATCAACCTAACACTTGAAGCAACTGGCGACCTTAATGCAGAGCTCACTGTGTTCAATCATCACCGTGAACCTCTGGCATCCTACACTGCGCCACTGGCTGACGGAGAACTGAGCAACACGACTCTAACGCTGTCAAAGTCTGAAGCCGGACATCATATGCTAGTGGTCGTGATAAAAGACCAGCAAGGCAGTGTCGTTGACCAGAATACGCTTGATTTTCACCTGATTGAAGAGGCAACACCACCACCATCCGATGCTTATGACTATGTCTTCCCTCAAGGCATGGAGAACTACACTGCTGGCACAAAAGTACTTGCTGTTGATGGTGGCATTTACCAGTGCAAACCGTTCCCATATTCAGGTTACTGTGTTCAGTGGTCGCCTTCTGCAAACCACTATGAACCAGCAGTAGGCTCACACTGGCCTTCGGCTTGGGACAAGCTAAACTAACCAGTAAAAAAAGCGGATGCCATGGCATCCGCTTTGCTACTTTTTCAATTCAGGGTTTTAGAACCATCCTAGAACCAATCGTTTAACCCAGTCGAGCAACTTCTTGAACAGGCCACCCTCTTCAACATCTTGTTGAGCGATTAGAGTAGCGCTTGCCACTTGTGTACCTTCAACACTGTAGATCACCTCTCCTACCGCGTCGCCTTTTCGAATAGGTGCTTCTAGCTCACCTTTGTACTCGATTTCGGCCTTGAGCTTATTAGCATCTCCTTTAGGCAAGGTAATCATTACCTGTTCAGATACCCCCACAGGTACAGAGTCCTGACGTCCCATCCATACCTTGGCTTCGGCTAATGTGTCACTCAGTTTGGTCGGTGAAACTGTATCGAAGAAACGGAATCCATATGAGAGTAACTGTTTACTTTCTGACTCTCGACTTTTAGTGCTGGTAGAGCCCATAACCACAGAGACTAAGCGCATTTCACCGTTGGTGGCAGACGTTGCCAAACTGTAGCCTGCTCCACTGGTGTAGCCGGTTTTCATTCCGTCAACATTGAGGCTGCGATCCCTCAATAATCCATTTCGGTTGTACTGCGTAATGCCGTTATAGGTAAAGGCTGTTTCACTGTATAACGGATAGATATCGGGTAGATCTCGAATGATCGCTTGGCTAAGAAGTGCAATATCGCGTGGCGTAGAATAAAGCCCTTGGCTATCCAGTCCATGTGGATTGGTAAAGGCGGTGTTATCTAGCCCTAACTTTTGCGACCAATTGTTCATCAAGCTCACAAACGCGTCTTCACTACCAGCCACATGCTCCGCAATCGCGACGCTAGCATCATTACCCGACTGAACGATCAAGCCACGATAAAGATCCATCAATTCAACGTTTGTTCCCACTTCGATAAACATTTTCGAAGAGTCAGGAAAATTTTTCGCCCATGCCTTAGCACTGATTTTTACCTGATCATTCAAAGAAATATTACCGCTTTTTACTTCTTGTCCCGCAACGTAAGCCGTCATCAATTTAGTCAAGCTCGCAGGATTAAGCTTCTGATCGGCATTTTTTTCCACTAGAACGGTACCAGTGTTGTAGTCAATCAGAATATAGCCTTTCGCTCCAAGCGCAGGAGGATCGGGAATAATTGTCGGGGCAGAATACGCTCCGAATGAGAAAAGAAGTGTCGGAAGAAGTGCTGTCGATTTTATTAAACGCAATGTCATGATATGCGACGTCTCACTTTAGTTAAATATGGTCGGGTTCAGTATAGACAACCGCCAAACAGTTTCAGCCGCTTTGAAACCAATCGTTACTATTGAGTCATGTTTTTCGCAATTAACACCGAATCAACCCTGGCGAGAAATAAAAAAACCAGCAGTATTAACCGCTGGTTTTCAATTTGTTCACTTTTAACTTAAGCCAGCTTCATCGCGGCTTGTTTGTTCATCATGCGTTCACGGTGAGAGAACCACAAGTATGTCGCTGCAATCGAGAAGAATAGGTATGAAAGCGCAAACACAAATGGTGAGCTAATAAGCTCTTGTGACATACCCCAACTCACTCCTGCAACTGTGATTGCAATCTTTGAAAACAGACCACAGATAAGAAGAAGTAATGCTAACTGTGGAAAACGGCTGCTTCTAAACGCAAACCAATAACAGCTACCCACAGCCATGGTCGAGATGTAAAGGCCGAGCAAAAATGAATGTAAGTGATCTGCTGATGCTACGCCTGCAGTAATTGAAATCATAAAGAGTATGAATAGTTTCATGTCTTGCCTCGCTTTTTAAACTGGGAAAAAGCTTCCTTTCATTTTTGAAATCTCATTTTGCGCATATTTTCATCGTTTGGCTCGGTAATATCAAGCAGTAATTTGTTGCAAAACTTGTTCAAAAAACAACCAACAGACAGATGTTAACATCTGGTTACAATAGCGATTTCATTAGCCTTAGAGAAAGAAAGGGTTAACCACATATTTAAGAAAAGCCAACTTATGGGCATCACAATTCAGTAACATTTGTTTACCTATAAAATTCCTTAAAAATTGTGACTAAACACAGCAAATGCCAGCCACAAAGCAGGCCTTTCGCCAGGCGAAAATTAAGATTGCTCAAATAGACAGATTACAAAGAAAAATAAAGGCCAATTTAAGTGTGAGCTTAACCACTGTTCCCAATTTTCCAGCTCGAATCACAACTTGGGGTCTGATACCTTTGCGCGACCCATTTTTAGGTCACACACACCATGCCTTCCCAGTACCGAATTGATAAAATTGTAGAGATAGGTGACACTCTTCATCGCAGCGGTTGCGCACCGTACAAACTTGAAAAGTACACTCAATTTTATGCACGTAAACACGGCGTAGATCTGATGATTCAAGCGACGCCGACGACCGTTAACTATCAGTTTCCTGAAGACAACAATGCTGTTGTAATGAAACGCCACCAGCCTGCATCAATTAATCTCAGTCTGTTGGCTAATACCATTATCCGCATCAATCAACCCAGCAGCGAACCGGTTCCTGAGCCTGTCGGATACCCGAAATGGGTAATCGCATTAGCCAATATGGCTATTCCCCCAGCCTATCTGATGCTAGTGGGCAGTACCATGGAAGCGATAGTGTTCTCCGTATTTTTGGGTTTTGTAGTTTGGCTAACACAGCAGGTGTGTAAAGCTCGTCGCTCCATCGCCGTAGAATTTATTGCCGCCTTGCTCACGGGGATTCTGGTTGCTTTCTTCGCCAGCACTGGCTTTGCAATCCCTATCTGGGCTCTATGTATTGCTGCAATAGTTCTATTCGTGCCCGGCTTATCGATTGCGAACTCGCTAGAGTGCCTTGCATTCAATGATTTAGTATCTGGTACCAGTTTACTTGGCCAGAGTGCGTTGACGCTAATAAAGCTGTTTGTCGGCATCGTTATGGGGCTAAATATTGGCGAGGCGATATGGGGGCAAGCGGAAAGCATAAAATACGTCAACGAAGTGCCATTCTGGATGCATATCTTTGGACTATTTCTGATTTCCATTTCACTGAGCATCATATTTAATGCGCGTCCTACCGATATCTTATTAGGTTTACCCGTTGCCGCATTGGGCATGTGGGGACCATTTTATCTTGGTTTTGACAGTGGGTGGGTCGTCGGCACTTGGGTAACAACCGTCTTAATCACGCTATACGGCACTTGGGTTGCAAAAAAAATGGACCTGACGGGGTCTATCTATATTGTTCAAGGCATCATTATTTTGGTTCCGGGTAGCCGAGTACTGATCAGTGCGAGCCAATCAGTATTTGAGCAATCAATTTTACCGATCCCTAGTATTGGGCTCTCAGCCTTGTTTATGTTCTCTGCTATCGTCGCAGGGCAAGTCACAGCGTACTCGATTTATTCGCCAAGAATTGAACGCTAACATCCATTGATTCAGCAAAAAGCCCTATTCAAACGTCGCTAACTAAGCGGCTTTTGAATAGGGCTCTTTCCCCTTGTGTTTCATGTTTCTTCTGAAACTTCCTTTGCCTTTTTTCGCTTTTTCTACTCTTGCTCGAAACAGCTTACTGGTCACAACGGCTTTAAGGGCGTTATCTTTTATCTGACCTCGACCGACCTCTAATTCTGTGTCGAGATCCGTGAACTCATGGCTTGAGTCACTTAACTTTTTCATAATCCATTCCTCTGAATGATAGTTTACATACAGCTGGTTTCTGCGCTGTTTCTACTCACATTTTTATCGTTAAGTAGAACAATCAACCAAGCCTTCGAATGTTACACTATTTATGCGCTAATCAGTATTATTTTCGAAATTATACCTAGCGCAAATTTTCCAATGAAAACCCCTATTTATGGCGTGCAAATCCCCTGATTTTTATTGACTTAGTTGCACTTCTCTTTAGACTGGATGCCAGCTAGAAAACGGTTCTTGTTTACTTTCGCCGTTTCGTTGGATGTATGAATATCTACCGTAACGTCGTACGCATTAGCAATCTCCTTTTCCACGCTATCGGTGCCGTATGGCTTTTACAAGATTTATCAAGGATATACATTATGTCTAACACTGTTACTGGTACAGTTAAATGGTTCAACGAAACTAAAGGTTTCGGTTTCATTCAACAAGAAAACGGTCCAGACGTTTTTGCACACTTCTCTGCAATCACTGGCGACGGTTTCCGTACTCTAGTAGAAGGCCAAAAAGTTGAGTTCGTAGTATCTCAAGGCCAAAAAGGTCCTCAAGCTGAGAACATCAAAGTACTTTAATTGATAAGTACCACAGTTTTTCGATAGCCAGCTTCAAGCTGGCTATTTTTATACCCTAAATATGCCCATACCATTGAACTTCCCTAGCGCTAAACTCTTCTAACGCACCTCCTATCTCACCCTGCCTGAGAGACACAATTCTTCCTCACAACACCACTCAGTGGATCTTAATTTCTCATTATTAGTTTTTGGCATATGCCAAAAACTAATACTATAGTGTCTCTGTCACAAGATAAGGAGTTTACTATGTTATTCGCCATCCCATACCACGGAGCGTCTGTTCACAATCACTTATCTAAAGCCCCTCAGATCATGCTTTGGGATAGCAAGGAACAAACCAAGCGCGTGCTTGACTTACCCCCTTCTTCAGCGTGTTGTGAGCGTAAAAAATATTGGCAAAGTGTTGTACAGGAGAACAATATCGACGCTGTCATCGTTCGCTCTATTGGAACCAATATGCTTAACACTCTATTTAAAATGCATGCCACTGTGCTAGCTGCACCGCGCCAGTTCGACCTTGAACGGTTTGATACCAACGTGTTGAAGCCCATTACCGACATTAATTTTGCGCGCCCTTCAGTCAAAAAGCACAACGCAACTTGCTCAGGAGATTGCCCTACTCACTCTATATCAGCGAACAAACAAGCGAGGGCCAGCAAGTTGTCACCTAAGGCGATGAGCCATCTTGCTAAGGTGTTTAAATGCACCACTCACGCAGAGTAGTAGCTATTGTTCACTAGCCAATATCAACGCATGACCATGCACTAAGCTCTGCGCTACTTTACTACGTGCACGCTTAACAATATTGGCAAAAGTTTGTCTTGATACCTTCATGAGCGTTGCCGCTTCCAATTGGCTTAAACCATCCAAATCAGCTAGACGCAACGCTTCGAGTTCATCCTCAAATAACTCGATTTTTTCGAGCTGAGAAAGCGGCACCCCATTGGGTTTAAAGCATTCGTAACTTGCTCTGCCACATATGTTTCGCTTTATTTTTGGCCTCGCCACTTTGTTCCCCTTTACGTTTTATGGGCTCAATGTTGCTTTCTAACTTTGCGGTATTTTATGACTATTCACAAACCCAAAAATCATCAACAGTGCGCTATATGTTGCCAGCCTTTTTTCAACCACCATACCAAGATTCACTTTATCGTGATGCCAAACGGTGGTGTACAGGGCGAAATTGTAGCAACAGAAGCTGCTCAAGGCTACCAAGGGGTAATGCAAGGCGGTGCCATTAGCGCTTTACATGATACCGCCATGACTCACTGCTTATTCTCTCAGCATGTCTGTGCTATGACAGCACAACTTGATGTGCGCTTTATACAGCCCATTCCTCTCAACACATTGCTTCGAGTTGAAGCGATATGCATAAAACATCGACGTGGATTGTATCTGTTAGAGAGCACTATTTACGTGGATGGTCAGTGCCACTCGAAAGCAGAGGCAAAATTTATAAGATGCGCCAAGGAGACAGTGACTACGGATAAAACAGACCTGCATTCACGCCATGTGAATGAGTCCCGAATTCCACCTGTGTAATTGAATTAATAAACAATCGGTTATGCTCCCGTTTTCTTGGGGACTGCTGTATAGTGAATTCCATTAACGTTTTACTATAAGAAAAGCCTCAGCGGTACTCCTATAGTACACTTCAATCATTTGGAACCCTTGAAAATACATGGCTCTTAAACCGACTATCTACAAATTCCGTATTTCACTTTCAGATACCAACCGTGACCTGTATGACTCGACGCAACTTACCGTTGCTCAGCATCCGTCAGAAACCGTTCCGAGAATGATGGCGCGAATTCTGGCCTTCTGTATTAAATGGCAGCCAGATTTAGCGTTGACCAAAGGCTTGTCGACCACTGAAGAACCAGACCTGTGGGTCAAATCTTTAGACGACCAAATACAGCTTTGGGTTGATATTGGAGAGCCTTCGCTCGACAGAATCAAAAAGGCGTGTCGCTTAGCCACTAACGTTGATGTGTTTTCATTTAACAGCAAATCTAATGTTTGGTGGGAACAAACTAAGAACAAGGCACATCAATACAACGCCAATATCTATCAGTTTGATTGGGATGGTATTGAAGCATTATCAGAAATTGTTGAACGCAGTATGGATCTGTCAGTCATGATTACTGGTGAAAGCCTGTTTGTTGATTGTGACAAAGGCTCATTTGAAATCTCATTGAAGAGCTTGCAGTCAAATGACTGAACTTGAGCTGTCGCTTAAAGCCATTGACGCCGACTCTATCCCAGCAATCACGCTACCTTGTTCAGCATGGGAGCAGTTTTGCAGCCGCCACGCGTCACTGTTTGCTAAAACAAGGAGACGCAATCCAGATAAGCCCGCCACACATGGGCTGCTGGGTGTTCTCACTAAAGCCCATATGGAAGAGAGTTCAGCCCTCGAATCACAAATTGCATCGATTCAGGCAATGCAGGATGTATTGGTATCAAATCTCGGACAGGAGCACGCCGATAAATTTGAGCAGCAAGGCATCAAGCAACTTATTCTCGTTACCCATCTGTGGCTCTATCTTCAAGGCTATTTGAAGATGGACTTCAGTTTGGCCAATGATCATGCCGGCAATACGGCTCACTTGATCGCGACGCTCAACAAGCAAGACCCTCAATATCTGCGCACTCAGTTTCTCGAAAGCTACTACCACGGCAAGCAACGCGCCGCTGAGAATACTCAAGCGAAACCAGGCCTGATAGATTGGCTGCGTCGCATCTTCGGCAACTCGACTTCATAAAAAAATGGCCCTCATCGAGGGCCATTTTTTTATAGGTAAGTATGAGGGCCAAATACCTCATAGTGGATTCGATCTCGGTCTACACCAAGAGACTCTAGTTGACGCACTACCGATTCCATAAAACCGATAGGGCCACAAAGATAAAAATCGGCACTGTCTAAAGGTAGTTGATCGGCAATCAGGCTTACGTTGAGCTCCCCTTGAAACTCGGCATTGGCCTCTTCAAGATACCAAGTGAATGACTTCCAGTTGTTATCTTTCACAGCTCGTTCCGTATCCGCCTTGAAAGTATGCTGCTGTTCAGTGTTGCACGCATAGAGCACGCTGACATCTTGCTTATTCTGCGCAGCTAATGTCTGCATCATCGACTGAATTGGTGTTGCACCAACACCCGCGGAAATCAGCACCACTGGTTGCTGTTTCTCTTGGTAGAAGAAATCACCTGCTGGTGGGTAAAGGCGAACCACATCCCCCTCATGTACTTCATCATGTAGGTAGTTTGATACCAAACCTTTATGCTCACCCACTTCTCTTTTAACAGAAATACGGTAGTCTACGCCGTTTGGTTTTTGCGACAGTGAATACTGGCGAATCTCGTTGTATTCGCCCTCTGTAGGCTTTAATTCAATACCCACATATTGACCTGGTTGGTAGGTTAGAACATCCCCACCATCCTGCGGTACTAAAACAAAACTAGTCACAAACTGTGATTCCGGTTGCTTAGATTTAACCACGAAGTTGCGTGAGTTAGCCCAACCACCAACGGCCTGCTTGCGTTGCAGATAAAGTTCGCCTTCACGATCGATAAAGACCTGAGCCAAAAACAGGTACGCCGCTGTCCATGCTTCTTCAACTTCAGAGGTAAAGGCATCACTGGCCAGTTCACGTAGTGTTTCGATTAAGTGATGACCAACAATCTGGTAGTGTTCAGCTTGAATGTTAAAACTAGTGTGTTTGTGAGCAATGCGCTCGACAGCAGAAGTCAGTACTTGCAGATTATCAATATTCTTTGCGTACGCCGCCACAGCTTCAAATAGGGCGACGCCCTGACGACCGTTTTTTTGGTGGGTCATATTGAAGATGTCTTTCAGTTCTGGGTTGTGAGTAAACATTCTTTGATAGAAATGTTGGGTCAATGCAGGACCTGCTGATTCCAGTAGTGGAATTGTACTCTTTACGACTTCAATGTGCTGATTGTTGAGCATTCGAGTTTTCTCCTCATTATTTTAATTTTGTTCGTAGCAGATATAGCAGGAAGAATGCCAACTTCAAAAATGTATCTAAACACTTGGTTTAGCGCGTTTTAATCACCAATATCATGTCAAATAAACACACCTGTAAAATGTCAATTTGACACATTGATATTGTAATAACTCGACCAATATGGTTAATTCAACATCATGTGATGCTCAACTGTTTCTACCTTTAGCTATTATGCAAGATATCTCTGTTTCTACCCTTATCGACATGACCATTGGTCTCGCTCGCGGTGATAACGACCAAGATCGATTCAATAATCTACTCGACGCTATTCGTAAAGCCATCCAATGCGACTGTGTCGCCCTGCTCTCATTACAAGGAGATACTCTTATCCCGTTGGCGATGCAAGGGTTGACCCGTGACACGCTAGGGCGTCGTTTTAAGATAGACGAACATCCTCGTTTTGCCCTGATTTGTGAGTCGAAAACCGCAGTTAGGTTTGATGCGAATAGCGATCTTCCCGATCCCTTTGATAATTTGCTACTCGACTATGATGGGGATCTGCCCATGCACTCATGTATGGGGCTACCACTTATCTATGCAGACAAGCTCCTCGGTGTGCTTACACTTGATAGTCTAAAGCCAGGGGTCTTCGAGCAGTTTCCTAAACGCAGTCTTGATGCCCTCTCGGCTATCGCGGCTTCAACACTCAAAGTCGCTCTCACCGTCAGCCAACTAGAACAACAAGCGAAACAGACTCAACAAAGATTTGAGGAACTGAACGAAGAGGCATGGGAACGTGATGGTGGAGAAATCATTGGTGACAGTCAGGCAATGCAAGCCCTCAAGGCTGATATTGAGGTGGTTGCCCCTTCCAACTTTAATATTCTGATCCACGGGGAAACGGGGGTCGGTAAAGAGCTGGTTGCACGCAGTTTGCACCACTTGTCACCACGCAGAAAACAGCCTCTGGTTTATGTCAACTGCGCTGCGATTCCTGAGAATCTTGTCGAGAGCGAACTCTTCGGTCACGTGAAAGGCGCCTTTACCGGCGCAGATAAATCACGTTTGGGTAAATTTGCGTTAGCGGATGGCGGCACCCTATTTCTCGATGAGATTGGTGAGCTTCCTCTTGCAGCGCAAAGCAAGATCCTTCGAGCTCTGCAAAATAATGAGATCCAGCCCGTAGGACAAGACAACGTCGAGAACATTGATGTGCGTGTGCTCGCCGCGACCAACCGAGATCTAAAAGAAGAAGTCTCTGCAGGCCACTTCCGTTCTGATCTCTATCATCGACTCAGTGTCTACCCAATCACGGTTCCCGCCCTTCGTGAACGCAACGGTGATATCGTACTGCTCGCTGGTTACTTCCTTGAGCAGGCTAGACGCAAACTGGGGATTGTGCAGATTAAGTTGGGCAAAGATGCTCAACTCCTATTGTCTCGCTACAACTGGCCGGGTAATGTCCGCGAATTGGAGCATGTCATTAACCGAGCCGCACTAAAAGCGAGAGCTCGCGGTCAAGGAGGTAAACTGATTACCGTTTCAGTTGAAGACATAGGCCAACTGCAATCGGCGCAAGAGAGCAATACCCTTACTCAGATCAATGAGGCTCATCTAGCACCAGAGTTCGAGCTATCACGTGGTCTAAGAGAGTCAACGGAAGAATATCAGCGTCACATGATTATCACAGCCTTGACTCAAGCTGATTTTAATTGGGCAAAAGCCGCACGTCAGTTGAAGACAGATCGTGCCAACTTAACGCGTCTTGCCAAACGGCTAGGTATCGAAGTCACCAAAAAACATCAGGTGAACATTGGCTGAGTTTAAGATTCAACATTGATTACATCTCAGTTACAATACGCAACGAAAAAGTCATCTGCCAATAATATAATGTTCATCAAATAGGATTGTTATGAAGTTTATCCGCTGGTTTTTAGGACGTGTGATCCTGCTGCTCAACTTTGTTTTTTCACCAAAAGGCATAAAGCGTGATGCTGAACAACAGCAAGCGGTCGATCAGAGAGCTCAATCATTGGCTCTATACCAATTCGAAGCGTGTCCGTTTTGTGTCAAAGTACGTCGAGCGATGAAGCGTCAATCCGTTAAGTTTGAATTACGTGATGCAAAGAATGATCAAACACACCGCGCAGAATTAGAAGCAGGGGGTGGAAAAGTGAAAGTTCCTTGCCTAAGAATTGAAAAAGACGGTGACGTACAATGGATGTATGAATCATCAGATATCGTTGCTTACTTAGAGAAAGAGTTCGCGTAAATAAGGAAGGTTCCATGTCATGCAAACCATTGAACATTCGGCATATCAAAGCCATTGTGTTTGATTTAGATAATACCTTGGTAAGCTCAGACATGGATTTCTTCTGGTTAAGAGAGCAAATTGGTTGTCCTTCAGATACCGACTTGCTCTCTTATGTTGATCAACTTGAATGTGCCAACGCTTACGCCAATGCGCACGCACTCATCCTGCAACATGAGCTTGAAGACGCGCAGCAATCACAGCCAATGCCTGGCAGTCAGTCCCTCATCGAATTCATTCACAACAATCAACTTTATACCGCTATCATTACTCGAAATTGTGCTCAGGCCGCTCAAATCAAAATCAAGCATAACCAGCTCAATATCTCTCGACTGATCACCCGCGAACACTTTCCGCCCAAACCGAATCCAGAGTCACTGATCGCTTTAGCCGATGAATGGCAACTTGAACGCCATGAAATTCTCTATGTGGGTGATTATCTCTACGATCTTCAGGCGGCCTACAATGCTGATATGCCTTCGTGTCTTGTCACTCACGGCAAAACGTCTCCATTTGGCGCACACGCTTCACTGATCGTAGAGCATCTTGACGAACTCGAGTCTGTCTTGTCTCAATCAAACGAAACAACACGCAATTGAACGATAGCAACAAAGTGAAATAAATCACACTTACCCTTGAATTTTGTCTGGTAAGTAACGATGTATTAAAAACAACAAATCAAACCGAGGTCTATCGCCTCGGTTTATCTTTAGATTCGTTATAAAAACCTAACACAACGGCTTGGCTATGACTGCAAAAACTCTTGATTCATCCCCTTCTCTTGGGCAACAGCTATTTAAAATGACGTGGCCAATGCTGTTCGGTGTGCTGTCGATTATGAGCTTTCAGCTAGTAGACAGTGCGTTCATCGGTCAGCTCGGTATTCTGCCACTGGCGGCGCAAGGTTTCACACTTCCACTGCAAATGGTCATTATTGGTATTCAAGTTGGTCTAGGTATCGCAACCACTGCCGTTATCGCCAAAGCAATTGGCGCTAGCCAGCCAAAATACGCCAAACAACTTGGTGGATTAGTCATCGTCATCGGTAGTGTTGGTGTCGCCGTGTTTTCAGTGATGACCTATCTACTCCGAGAGCCCATTTTAGCGTTACTCAGTGCCCCTGAAAGTGTATTACCTATCATTGATAGCTATTGGATCTACTGGTTGGTAAGCTCTTGGACGGGTGCAGTACTCTACTTCTTCTACAGTCTTTGCCGAGCCAACGGAAACACCATGCTCCCAGGCACCATGATGATGGTCACCAGTTTGCTCAACCTGATCCTAGATCCAATTTTCATCTTTACGTTAGATCTCGGTATTGATGGTGCGGCTATCGCAACCATTGTGGCATTTGGTATCGGTCTAGTGGTCGTCGCACCAAAAGTTGCCGCTAAACAGTGGCTGAGCTTCGACTGGAGAGATCTCGATGTTGCTAAAAGTGTCCGCTCAATCGGCCACATCATGGGGCCTGCGATGATCAGTCAACTGCTTCCACCTCTCTCATCGATGCTCGCAACCAAGCTACTTGCAAGCTATGGTACAGCAGCGGTCGCCGCTTGGGCGTTAGGTTCACGCTTTGAGTTCTTTGCCATCGTTTCGGTCTTGGCGCTCACCATGTCTATGCCCCCTATGGTCGGCAAGTTGCTGGGAGCCAACAATCTCGCCGACATTCGCAAACTGGTTGCTATTGCATCTAAGTTTGTTATCAGTTTCCAATTGCTTATCGCTGTCATCACGCTATTCGCATCGCTGTTTTTAGCACAACTGATGACCAGCGACTCCGCAGTAGAGAGCATTCTTAATTACCACCTAATGATCGTTCCCTTTAGTCTTGGGCCTTTAGGGATCTGTATGCTGATGGTGTCCATCTCCAACGCACTTGGTCGTTCTTACACCGCGTTGACGATTTCTGCGCTTAGGTTATTTGCCTTTTTCCTACCGTGTTTGTGGCTCGGAGCGCAACTCGGAGGGATCGAAGGACTTTTCTGGGGAGCCTTTGGTGGCAATATTCTCGCTGGCATCTGTGCATGGATGATGTTCCATAAAGTACTCAATCAGTTAGAGCAACGTGCCGTGACTCAGTGATAAAAGTTTGCATTCTGTAATCAACCTAGATAGTCTAAATAATCACCACTAAGGATCGATTATGAAATTCGTGTTTACTTACCTTTGGCTTCTTCTCCCTAATGCCAGTAGCCGGTAGGTATCACTATATCTGGCTGCGAGAAACGTAGCCAGAACTCCACTTTCTCGTAGCCCTAAAATCACTCAGCAAGGATACGAGCAACATGACTGAACAAACGCAAACTACCGTCCCCGACTCTCTATCTCAGAGCGGAATTCTGTTGGCGCTCGCCGGATGTATACTATTTTCTATCAAACCCATCCTGATCAAAATTGCCTACCAATATGGCGGCGATGCGACGTCAATTATGTCGCTCCGTGCATTCAGCTCTCTGCCTCTCTATCTGGTTACGCTGGTGCTCTTATGTCGCAGTGCTGGAAATCGGATAAAAGTAAAACAACACGGAGCCAAAGCCGCGTTAATTGGCGTGATGGGCTACTACCTAGCGAGCTTTCTAGATATCTCGTCACTTGAATTTATTTCTGCGCAATTAGAACGATTGCTTATCTTTCTTTTCCCTACTTTTGTCGTTCTAATTAGCTGGTGTCTATATGGGCAGAAGCCACATCGTAATGTTGTTCTTTCTGCTGTAACTGGCTACGCAGGGATCAGTGTTATTGTTGTCCATGATTTCAGTACGGTGGGTCATTCCGTCGTACTGGGGAGCGCGCTTGCGATTAGTTCGGCACTGGTATTCGCCTTCTACCTAGTATGGAGTAAGCCTCTTATTACTCAGCTAGGAAGTTCTCTCTTTACCAGTATCGGTATGGGTTGCGCAGGGCTTGCCATTATTCTCCACCTGCTGTTGAGTGGTAGTGAAGTAACCCAATGGTCACAAGAGCTCATCACAACAGGTATTATTCTCGGTATATTCTGTACCGTGCTACCGTCTTATTTGATTGCCGCGGCCATGGCACGTTTAACGCCAACAAGCTTAAGCCTGACCAGCAACATTGGCCCTGCCGTTACCGCAGGCCTCGCGGTTGTCGTTCTCGATGAACTCTTTACCCCTTGGCATGCGATTGGTCTGGTGCTGGTGGTCTTTTCCGTCTATACGCTAAACAAGAAATCGTAACGACATCAAAACGGGCTGAAACATCGATGAACTTGCACCATCATACGCATTCCGCAGATGATCTTACGCTTAGAAAGTCGTATGATTCAGCCTATCAATTTTTCAGATAGTTATATCATGACCACCCACAACCACCACCCTATTCAAGGGGCAAGCTGGATGCTAACAGCAGGCCTAGCGTTTGCTATCGTCAACAGCTTAGCTCAGATTGCCAGTATTAATTTTGGTCTCTCTTCTACCACCGTTGCGTTGATTCAATACGCCATCGCTTTGGTCGTTATTCTCCCTTATCTTAAAACGCTAGGCATTCGTCGGTCGCTGCGAACCCAGAATCTTGGGATGCATATCTTCCGTGTGTTTTTGTCGGTGATTGGTATCCAGCTATGGCTGTGGGCATTAGCCTATCCTGTGCCTATTTGGCAAGGCATCGCACTGTTGATGACCTCACCTCTTTTTGCAACCGTTGGTTCAGGCTTATTCTTGAAAGAAAAGGTTGGCGTTGCTCGATGGGGAGCGACGTTAACTGGCTTTGTTGGTGCCATGATCATTCTGGAGCCTTGGGCCGATGATTTCAGTTGGGCAACACTGCTGCCTGTTGGTGCCGCCTTCTTCTGGGCGTGCTACTCACTAATGGTGAAAAAGCTCTCTTCTGACGACTCACCTTCTACTATGGTGGTCTACTTACTAGTCCTGATTACTCCATTCAACATTTTGCTCGCGCTTCCAGACTGGCAAACGCCCGTTGGTGGCACGATCTGGCTGGTTTTAATCGCCGCAGGTGCAATGACTGCTCTTGCTCAATGGGCTATTGTTAAAGCGTATTCGGTTGCCGATGCCTCGTTTGTTCAGCCGTTTGATCATGCTAAGTTGCCGCTCAACGTCTTGGCGGGATGGCTAGTGTTCAGTTGGGTGCCACCGGGCCGACTTTGGCTTGGTGCAGCCATTATCATTGCATCGGTCGCGTTTATTACTCGTTGGGAAACCAAAAAATCAGCTCGCTGAAAGAAATGTCGAACTTGGCCGTTCTTATCAGTCATAGGAATAAATGAGAGACACCTTTATGACAGAACCAATCAAATTGACACTCTATCGCTGGGCGGGTAGCTGGGGGCCATTTAAGGTCAACATCCCCTGTGGTGAATGCACCTTGACGAAAGATATTCTTACCGACACGTTTGAGAATGAGTTGGCAGGTGTACCAGTAACACTTGAGATTAAAGATTGGTTATCGCACTGGTGGGAACCGCTCAAAGTTGGGGCATGGCACGCACCCATTTTAATGGTGGAAGGTAAGGTGGTCAGCCAAGGCGAAGCTTTGAATCGAGGTGTTTTGATTCAATCCGTGATTCAGGAATGGACTAAGCGAGATACCCTTAAAGGCAATATCGTTTATGGCAAAGCGACCTGTCCTTACTGTGTGAAAGCTAAGAAAATGCTTGAGGATGCAGGCATCGATTACCACTATTTCGACGTGGTAAAAGACAGCGCAGCACTCTACCGAATGATCCCCGAAGTCAAAGCGATTATCGGCGAAAAAACGCCGGTTACCGTGCCTCAAATCTGGCTTGAAGGCAACTACATCGGTGGCTCAGACAACTTAGGAGCGTGGTTAGAAGAAAAAGGGCTCCATACTGTACCTGACAACGTCATCGCCTTATAATATTCGTTATCTACAACAAAGCCCTACCTAGTAAGGTAGGGCTTTGTGTTAGTCAGTGAGAAGAAAGCTCTCGCTCCCCTCACCCACTGTAAAATCCATTTCACGCCAGCGATTATTTGGCCATCTTTTTCATCATGCGTTTGATGAATGACGTTTTCTTCGCTTTAGGCTTGCCATAAAGTGCATCGTGCATGGCTTGCTTTGCGATCATCTGACCTAGATATGCGTTGCCTAATTCGTGATTCATGAGTCTCTCCTCAGTTATAAAGAGTGTGATTTTAATCACAAACAAAATAAAAACAAGACCTAGATCACATTAAAGTCTTAGTTAAGAACGCTTTGGCTGTTGGTATGTTTTACCCGCCATTAGGTACGTGTCTTTACGTTTCACATCAAACATAATGTCAAAGAACCACGCCACAAAACGGATAACATCATCACCTTCATCCATCACGTGCTCAACAAACTCTTGTTCTTCACCCTGCTCGTTGGTTTGCACTGTTACATGGTAAATTCGCTTAGCACCTTCCACCTCAGCTAGAGCAAACTGACCTGTCAATGATTCCGCAGCTTCTGCGACTTCACTATCATCACAAGCTTTTAGCATTTCTAATGCTTGCGGTAGCGTCTCTTTTTCACACAGTGCTTTTACCAATACTTCAAATTCTTTGTGTTCCATGATCATCTTCTCTGGATAGGAGTTTGCCGGCATTGTATACCCAAGTATCTATCAAGCAAACTCTTGCTGAACTAACGGCACTTTTCTCGACGCGATCAACACCGCTCCCATTGCCACCGCAAAGAGTAAATGGCCCAATAATAGGCATAATAGAAGCCGTAATGGAAATATAGGACAACGCTTTGGTAAGCTGTGCACCTTCGTAGCTATCTCTTAATACACTCCGACCTAACACAGATGCACTTCCGGCACCTAAACCTTGCAACAACCTTCCCAATATGAGCAAATGGAGATGATGAGAGAAAGTCAGACATATCGCAGTACCAACCAGATATACGCCTTGACCCATGATAAAAACAGGTCGTCGCCCAATAGCATCCGACAGTGGTCCGTAAAACAGTTGAGAAGCCCCAAAACCGAGTAGGAAAAGTGTCACTAAGAGTTGAACATCGGCTTGGGTGGGTTCAAATCAGTTTAAATTGGCCACTATCAAATGATAATATAGCGAATTGGAAAGTGATTGGTTCCAAAG
Source organism: Vibrio sp. M250220 (assembly GCF_036533795.1). Classification (NCBI taxonomy): domain Bacteria; kingdom Pseudomonadati; phylum Pseudomonadota; class Gammaproteobacteria; order Vibrionales; family Vibrionaceae; genus Vibrio; species Vibrio sp. M250220. Next base: position 20,762 of record NZ_JATABI010000011.1, read on the forward strand.
TGGAAATAATTGGAGAGATAGAGCAACTCACTGAGTTTTAAAGCCACCGCACTTTGAGCATAGAGCGGATTCTTCCAGACATCACTGCTGATGAGGCAACTGTCTATGCTTACTATCCGAAACTGGACTATCAGCACACAAGAACTAAGCTGTTTCTCGATTATTTGAAAGAAAGATTATCTAAAGGTCAATAAGTTAGCTCCAAACGCACGTCATTTGGATTATTCATTTGCAATAGTATGCATCTCATACCATATTTAGTTTGTAACCCCGATCAATAAATAAGTGGCAAAGTTCACAATAAGAGTGAGTTACTACGTTATGGTTAGGACAATATATCAACATGCTCCGCTGAGCGTTGAGACTCTAAATGACACGTTACGTTTAGATGGGATAGATCTGCTCAACAAAACCACGTCTGAGCTGAGTCGTATCTCATCATCATTGTGTACATGTGTGATCGAGCTAGACCCATTTACCTCAAAGCCCACTTTGCTCGCTTCTTCAAGTGATCAGCGGTTACTACGTGAGAACTACACCTCACCTCTGACACGAGCGACCTGTACCTTAATCACCAAAACCGAGCAGGATTCCATCGTATGTGCAAGTAACGCCCATGAAGCAAATCCTCAAGAGCAGTACGGCATAGAGGCTTACATTGCCGTACCGCTCAAGACGCATAACGGTGAAGTGCTGGGTGTTTTGCTGTCCACCTACACAACCGCGCTAGATAGCAACCAGTGTGATGAACTCATTTATTACCATAAGCTGTTTGGCAACCTTATCGCTCATAGCTTGAGATCGAAATGGCTGTCAGCTCGTTCAGATACACTGGTCGAGCAACTGAGCTACGAAGTGTCCCATGACAATCTTACTGGGCTTCTCAACCGTAGCTTTCTGTCGGATAAACTAGAACGACTAAATGAACTGCAAAATGAACCTTTTACTCTAGCCTATATTGATATTGATAATTTCAAATCAATCAATGACTTGTATGGTAACTATATTGGTGATCAGATAATTAAATTTGTTGCCAATACCATCAAAGAAACCATCAAAGACAAGCAACTCGCATTTCGTATTTCCGGTGATGAATTTGCTTTTATCACGCTGTCCGGTGATCCTTTCGAACTGTGTTACGCTCTGATTGAAAATTTAGAGAAAGGCTACAAAGATCCAGCGCACAACATCAAGTTCAGTGTCAGCATCGGTCTGGCAAGAAACAACGGGCACAACATTAGCTCAGATCAGATAATCCTTAATGCAAGCTTGGCTCTGAAAGACTGTAAACAATCTCGTCATACCCATATTCAATGCTACGATACTCATTTGAGCGCTCAATATTATCGCCGCGCTTTAGTGATCGATGCCCTTCGTCAAGAACTGGAGATAAAATGCCTCAGCCAGAGCGAGATCTATGTTGTCGCTCAACCGATAGTCGATTTGCGCAGTAGCCAATGGGACTACTTTGAAATTCTGGCTCGTTGGCAAAGTAAAACACTCGGCCCAATATATCCGATCGAGTTTATTGAAGCAGCCGAACAGTCAGGATTAATTGTGGAACTTGGTGAGCGAATAGTCGAACTAGCATGCCAAGCAAAACAAAAGCTGGAACAGGGATTAGGCCATAACGTCAAGTTGGGGATTAACTGTTCAGCGCATGAGCTCAACAACTCGACTCGTTATCTTCAGCACATACTTACAACCATTCGTAAGTATGACTTTGCGCCACAAGATTTTACGATTGAGCTAACTGAAACCGTGCTGCTCTCACAGACGGAAGAAGTGAAAGAGATCCTCAATAAGCTGCGTGTACTCGGGTTTAAGGTCGCGTTAGATGATTTCGGCACTGGCTATTCGAGCCTTAACTATATTCACAGTTATCCTATCGACTGCATCAAAATTGACGCGACCTTCATCAAGAACATGCTAACTAACGAGACTGCGGAACGGGTTGTGTGGTTGATCGTTCAGCTTGCTAACCAGCTTGGCGTATCGCTCGTGGCTGAAGGGGTAGAAGATCAAGAAGCGTTGGACAAGTTGACGGCGATGGGGTGTCCGCTCATTCAAGGATACTATTTTTCGCGTCCTGAAACACCAGAGGTACTGGTTAGCAAAAACTTTGAACGTAGCGAACAGCAGCAAGTGTCAAACGGCTAGTAATGTTGGCGGTGAAGTGTTATCGGTGTTAGAAGGGCAACTCGACTTGCATAACGACATCGCCATCGTATTTTTCGTGCCAGCGATAATCGAGCCTCATTCTTGGTTTACCTGAATTCATGTCACCAAATCCAAAGCTCAGTAACAATCCGTGACTTTTTAGCCACTCTTCGGCACTCATAGACTCTAACTGTTGCTCGAGTTCACTGGGTACCCATACTCCGATACCGACATAGTTAGAGGCCAAACTGCGGCTCAAGATCGGGTTAACCTCTTCACTCATACTCCAATCCGCCCAATATTCACTGTAATCTTGGTTATCACTGGTGGTTAGATCATTGAATGAGTCAAGCGATTTTGTCGTATATTCAATATCTTGGAGTAAGGAGACACAAAGCCCCTGTGTTTTACCAAACATGACTGATTGAGTCGAGGAGTAGATCTCGCATCCAGCCAATGCAGATGACGAAAATAACGTCAACGCTATAAGTCCGAGCTTTGACATTCACACCTCTTATATATCGCACGACAGCCCGTTTAATAATACTCCATTTCGGCTAATCTGCGACACACTTTTTCAGTCGTCAGGTTAGAAATATCCCGTTTTTCACTCAGAGCCTGACGAATATCTGTACTTCTTACTTGGACGGTTTCTGGGCAACTCAGTAACGACCAACGAGTTACTATATCTTGCGCATTATAGAATTTGGCGAAGTTGAACAGGTTATCAGGCCCCATAACAAAGGTCAGTTGACTGTCCGGATACTGAGCTTGTAGCGCTTCAAGTACAGCGAAGGTCGTAACACTGGCATCCGGTTTATATAATGTTTCTTCGATTGTCGAACACTCAACGTTAGAGGCCGACAAATCCTCTATAAACAAACCCACCAGCTCACATCTGACTGAATAATCCAGCATCTGTTTTCCCCAAGCATGAGCAATACTTGGCAACAGCAAAACCTTGTCAAAGTGGCCTAATGACTCAATAACACTTTTGTGCCCTAAACTAGGCGGATTAAAAGCACTTCCAAATACTGCAATTTTGCTCATTTTGTTCTTCACTCTGTGGCGAAAACTGTGATCACAGTTTTCTAATTCTTTGATTGAGGTATGATATAGCAAGGTGACTTTAACACGTCCACTTCAGTTGAGATAAGTCTTGCTGAGATAGACCTGTTAAGGCTATCAGGATTACCACAAAATTTTAAACTACATTGCTTGCAGGAAGGAAACATAATGGAACTGTTGATTCGCGATGAAATGCGCGTTCTGCCGTCAATCGACCCTCACTTTGAAATCAACCGCCGCGTCGACTTTATCAAAAAAAAGCTCCAAGAGGCGGGTTGTAAATCCCTCGTTCTTGGCATTAGTGGTGGCGTAGACTCCACGACTTGCGGTCGTCTAGCTCAGATCGCTGTTGACCAGCTTAACGAAGAATCCAACGGTGGCTATCAGTTTATCGCCGTTCGCTTACCTTACGGCGAGCAAAAAGATGAAGACGAAGCTCAGTTAGCTCTCCAGTTTATCCAACCGACACATTCTGTTTCAGTCAATATCAAATCAGGTGTTGACGGATTACACGCTGCAAGCCACACCGCACTTGAAGGCACTGGGCTTCTACCGCAAGACAAAGCAAAAATTGACTTTGTCAAAGGGAATGTCAAGGCTCGCGCTCGCATGGTGGCACAATACGAAATCGCAGGTTACGTCGGTGGCTTGGTTATCGGCACGGATCACTCAGCAGAAAACATCACCGGTTTCTACACTAAGTTTGGCGATGGCGCGTGTGATATGGCTCCGCTATTCGGCCTAAGCAAGCGTCAAGTTCGAGAAGTCGCTGAGACACTGGGTGCCCCTGAACTTCTAGTGAAAAAAGTTCCAACGGCAGACTTGGAAGAACTTGCGCCTCAAAAAGCTGACGAAGATGCTTTAAACCTAACTTACGATCAAATCGATGATTTCCTCGAAGGAAAGCCTGTCTCTCCAGAGGTGACTGAGCGTCTAATTCATATCTACACGGTAACTCAGCATAAGCGCCAACCAATCCCGACTATCTACGATTAAACATCACTTAAGCCCTTATCCGCTGGTAAGGGCTTTTGTTATTCATGCCCGCAAACAAAATTAGCAAGCAACATTTGTTGCTATCAACGCTAGCCTAAGCCGTCACACTCTAACCAAATATTGACCTAGGCCACTAGCAGGAAAGCACGCTTTTCACTACACTAAGGCGGTTAACCTACGGCGCTGAACCCAAGGCGGCTCTCTCGCCCCTCACTTTACTTGTTTTTTGTATCATCGACGCTAATTAGTGTATAAAAGTATGGAACAGGATAAATTTACCAATATTTATCGATTGCCCACAGCAGTGCAGATCCGCATTGGAAAATGGCAACAAACCTTTAATGGCACGTCAGATATTGTCATGCACCAAGCAATCGAAGTGCGGAACAAGCAGTACCGTAAACCTGATTTTTTCCCAACGGGCTGGAGCGTTCAATTATTCGACAATAGTGATATTTCAGTGACGCATCACGGGAAATATATTCAAACGGCGATGCGTACCATGCTGGATAGAAAGGTGTCCTACAAACGAGTTTATCTGTCTCGTGTTCCTTTAGAGCAGGCAGAACCTGGTATCATCGCGTTCAAGCAAGAGTGGATTTCAAAACACAACCGCGTCGCACGAAAGTACAATCAAATAAAGAAAAAACAATTTCTTCGCTTTGCAATGGAAGAGGTAGAAACGCTTTATCCCTCAATCCCTAAAGGTGAGTTTGATGTCCAGCTATGGAATAAACTGGTCGTTTCTGAAATTGGCCCTGCGAAGAAGTTTGATAACCCCTATTTTGTCAAGAAAGCAAAAGTATAAGCAGTAAGGGCATCATTCAGGTGCCCTTTTTACTTTTTCTCGTAGCTAGTATTTATCAACAATATCTTGATATTGACTACGTCCTGCCGCGTCCTTCTCCTTGAGCATGTCGAGCCCTTTTTGCAATTTTTCGACGATCGCGTCGTCTGTGTCTCGGTTAATTGCGAAATAGACTTCACCTTCACTCACGACATATACAGGTTCAAACAGATCTGGGTCAACTTTGGCTTGCCTTGTCCACCAATACGCCGCTCGCTCAGCATAGACAAACAGATCGATGCGCTTTTTCATCAACTGTTCCGCCAACACAGTGACGTAGGAGGCTTCTTGCATTGAGTTGCGAGGAATACCAAGTGAAAGCAGGCTCTGTTCTCCGATATCATCACGAATGACACCAATTCGGTAATTGGCCATATCCATAGGCGAATTAATCTTTATATTTGAATCTTTGCGCGCTAGCACCACAACTTTGATATCAAGAATTGGCCCAACCCACTTAAAAAGATTCTCTCGATGTTCAGAGCGCGTGGTTGAGAAAAGGATTGAGTCTTTGTTCGTTAAAACCGTCCGATAAGAGCGCGCCCAAGGTTGTAGCGTCACCTGACTAAGTTCTATCGGCTCTCCAACCAGTTCGCTTGCGGCCAAAAGAATGTCGATCGAATAACCCGTTACCTGGCCGTCTTTTATGAAATTTGCTGGCGGGTAGGATTCGGTATAGAAAGATATTTCACGTAGATCGTCTTCAGCGAAACTCACACTAAAGAACACAAGATACGCGAAAATAACGCACACCAGTCGTCGCATTGTGAATGCTCCCTATCTTGCCCTTACTAACCTTAAAGTTAGTTTACAGCAGAGCAGTTCTAAAGGGAGAAGGTAAATTATATTAGCCCATTTCGGCTAAGACCCCTTTTGACGCTTGTACACATCTTGCCAAAACGACGAATCTCATCGAACTGAGGTGTCACTCCGCGCCTGAGCGCAGATTCCCAATAAGTCAGCTCAGAATCAACCATTTCCAATAATTTCTTGGGACAACCAATACCTACAAAGTGTCAGTAAAACAAAAAACCTACCAACTCCGAAAGTTGATAGGTTTTTAGGTTACCACTAAGACGTAAAGTTATAGCACTTTATGCAGCTTATGAGTCCGCTCTGCTTGCTCCGCCATGGTTAGGAACGAATCAATCCAATGGAGAATCAGTGCCGAATCTTGTGGTTGTTCCAGTTGACGCAAAGCTTCATCAGCCTTTTTAGTACCAATGATTTCGCGACGCTTTTCAACCAGCTTGCCAGTGAACTCTTTACTAAACTCAGGGTGCCCTTGCACAGTAAAAATGTGGTTGTCTTTCACCAGCATAAAATTAGGACAAAAATCATTACCTGCGATGACCTTAACACCTTTAGGAACTATCACCACTTGGTCCTGATGACTGACCAGCATACGCACGCTATCCATGGATAGGTTCATCCACTTCTTCTGCGCGTTTACATTGACAGGGTAACTACCCAGTCCCCAGCCTTTTTCAGACTTCATCACGGTGCCACCGAGTGCTCTAGCAATAACCTGATGACCAAAACAGATACCGACTAATGGTCGACGAACAGCCTCACATCGTTGAATCCACTCCATGAGACCAAGGATCCAAGCATCATCATCATAAGCATTGTGAACACTACCTGTAATGATAAAACCGTGGCATTCGTCAAGGCACGGCAGCACCCCCTGAGTTGCATCAAAATCAACAAACTCAAACTGATTGTTCACTTCATGGAGAGAAGCGGCAATCATATCGAAGTACTGACCGTGGAGGTCTGACAACGGTGGGGCTACGTGCCCACAAGTAATGATTCCTATCTTCATTGTTCACCTATTTCATGGTTGGCATAACAAATTCACTATCCCTTTGACCTCTAGGCCAACGTGCTGTCACAGTCTTCATACGTGTGTAGAAACGTACGCCATCATTGCCGTGAACGTTGAGTGGTCCAAAGATTGAACGCTTCCAGCCACCAAAACTATGGAACGCCATTGGCACTGGAATTGGAACATTTACACCTACCATGCCAATTTCAATCTGTTCTGTAAAGTTTCTCGCCGTATCGCCATCACGAGTAAAGATCGCTGTCCCGTTTCCAAACTCATGTTGGTTAATCATATTAACGGCATGCTGGTAATCATCGGCTCGCACTACTGAAAGAACGGGACCAAAGATCTCTTCTTTATAGATGGTCATGTCTTCCGTCACGTTGTCAAATAGCGTACCACCGACGAAGTAACCAGGAGAACCGGCATCAAAGTTACGCCCATCAACAACCAGTGTCGCGCCTTGATCTACACCTGACTGAATGTAGTCAACCACTTTATTTTTGTGTGGCTCACTGACCAAAGGACCCATTTCATTTTCAGGTGTTACACCAATACCTGGGCCAACGCGTAGCGCCTCAACCTTCTGTTTAAGTTTTTCGACTAAGCGATCTGCAACCTCATCACCCACCGCTACGGCAACCGAAATTGCCATACAACGTTCACCTGCCGCACCATATGCCGCGCCCATAATCGCGTTTACAGCCTGATCTAAATCAGCATCTGGCATCACAACTAAGTGGTTTTTCGCGCCACCTAGCGCCTGAACGCGTTTACCATTTGCACTACCTTTTGCATAAATCGCTTCAGCAATCGGCGTTGAACCGACAAAACTCACCGCTGCAACATCAGGTGATTCAAGTAGCGCATCAACGACTTCTTTGTCGCCTTGGACAACATTAAATACACCGTCTGGTAGACCTGCCTGTTTGAGAAGATCCGCCAACACCATTGCTGCACTCGGATCTTTTTCTGACGGTTTTAAGATAAAGCTGTTACCGCAAGCCAACGCGACCGGAATCATCCAAAGCGGAACCATAACTGGGAAATTAAAAGGGGTGATACCAACACAAACACCCACTGGCTGCATCATTGAATAACTGTCAATTTCACGACCAACATTAAGTGAGTGTTCACCTTTCAACAGGTGCGGAATGCCACATGAGAACTCAACAACTTCGAGACCTCGAGTCAGTTCACCCAGTGCATCGCTGTGCACTTTTCCATGTTCTTGCGTGATCAAGGTCGCCAAGCTATCTGCGTTGTCTTCTAATAGCTGCTTAAACTTAAACATCACTCGCGCACGCTGGAGTGGCGGTGTCGCTTGCCATTCAACCTGTGCCTTTTTCGCTATTTGAACCACCTCTTCAGCTTCTTGGGCTGTAGATAGCTGCACTTGACCACGTCGCTCTCCCGTCGCCGGATTAAAAAGATCCGCGCTACGAGTGCTTTTACTTTCAACTACCGATCCATTTATAAAGTTTGAAACTAAAATCGACATAATTATTCCTTGTATTCAATCGTGCTCAGCACATCACTTAAGATATTAAACAGTTCATCAATATGGTGTTTCTCGATAATCAGTGGTGGCGACAGGGCAATGATATCCCCTGTGACACGAATCAACGCCCCCTTCTCGTAACATGCTTGGAAAACTTGGAACGCTCGCGAACCCGGCTTTCCGGCAATGCTCGATAACTCAATACCAGCAACCAATCCATAGTTTCTCAGGTCAATAACATGCGGTAGCCCTTTTAGGCTATGCACTGCATCTTCCCAGTATTGGGAAAGTTCTGAAGCGCGAGTATATAAGCTCTCTTGACGATAGATATTAAGCGTCGCTAATCCCGCTGCGGCAGCCACTGGATGACCTGAATAGGTGTAACCGTGGAACAACTCTATCGACTGACTCTCTGGGCTTACCATCGCATCGTAGATTTCATCACGAACAAATACTGCGCCCATAGGAATTGCACCATTGGTTAATCCCTTAGCACTGGTGATGATATCTGGAATCACATCGAATTCTTGTGCAGCAAATGGACTACCAAGGCGACCAAAGCCAGTAATTACCTCATCAAAAATGAGTAAGATACCGTGCTGGGTACAGATCTCTCTTAGCTTTTTCAAATAGCCTTTTGGCGGCAAGATAACCCCAGTGGAGCCTGCGATTGGTTCTACGATCACAGCGGCGATATTGCTCGCATCGTGAAGCGTGACAATATTTTGCAAGCTTTCTGCCCAACCCGGATCATATTCTGGCAGACCACGGCTAAACCCACTGTGTTCAATACTGAGAGTATGAGGAAGATGGTCTACGCCAGTCAGAAGGCTACCGAAGGTTTTGCGGTTATTGACGATTCCCCCCACGGAAATACCACCAAATCCTACCCCGTGATAGCCTCGTTCACGCCCAATCAGTCGCGTTCGCGTCCCTTGACCAATTGTACGTTGGTATGCCAAAGCAATTTTCAATGCGGTATCAACGGATTCCGAGCCTGAGTTAGTAAAAAAGACTTTGCTCAGCCCTGCTGGCGCTATCTCCGCAAGCTCTTCAGCAAACTGAAATGGCAACGGGTGGCCCATCTGAAATGTCGGCGCAAAATCTAGGTTGTGGATTTGCTGACTCACGGCCTCGCTGATCTCTCTGCGTCCATGTCCTGCATTACAACACCATAGCCCTGCTGTACCGTCGAGCACTTTTCGGTTGTCGTCTGTGCGGTAGTACATCCCCTCAGCTGACACCATCATCCGTGGTGATTGTTTAAACTGCGAGTTGGCGGTAAACGGCATCCAAAATGCGTCTAAGTTGTGTGTTTTTGCGAGATCCTGCATGTGCATTTCCTCAATCAATGACTAAGAGTTTGTTGTCTGTGATATCGATCAAAGCGTTTCTTTTAATAAACGCCTAACCATAATGTTAAAAGTGTGTTATAAAATACTTAACAAAAACGACTATAGCGTGGAAATTTACGCCATGCAATGTTTAAATTTTAAACGTTACAGGTCGAATGTGATGAAATAAACATCAAAATGTGTTTAATTTAATAATCATAGATGTTTTAGGAGGATTCATATCATGGATACAGAAATCGGCACTCGTTTTAAAGCTTTACGCGAGAAAGCCGGATTATCTCAACGAGAGTTGGCAAAGCGTGCTGGAGTAACAAATGGCTTCATCTCTCAAATAGAGAATAACGCGGTCAGCCCATCCGTCGCCTCTTTGAGCAAGTTACTGAGTAAGATACCAACCTCTATGGCGGAGTTTTTCGCTATAGACGATCCACAACCTGAACAGTTTTACACTCGCAAAGAGGAACAACCAGAAATTGGCCAAGGAGAAATTAGTTATCGACAAGTCGGACATTTCCACGGTGATCGTCATATAGGTATGCTGAGAGAAACTCTCAAACCGAATGCTGACACCGGTGAGGAAATGCTCACTCACGAAGGACAAGAGTGTGGTGTCGTTGTTCAAGGCCAACTTGAGCTGACCGTCGATCTCAATACCGTTACCCTCCATGTAGGGGATGGATACTACTTTGATAGCACCCGTCCTCACCGTTTTAGAAACACGGCTGAAGAAGACTGCGTCATCATTAGCGCGAATTCACCAGCAAGCTTTTAAGGATAAGGCAATAATATGGATACTATGTACTGGCAGAACAAGGCAGAGACGATCAAGTTTTCGACTCAGGCGTTTATCAATGGACAGCTACAAGACGCAAAAAGTGGTGAAACGTTTGAGGTCATTAACCCTGCAACCGGCCGTGTTCTCGCCTCTGTGGCACGATGTGATCAACAGGATGTCGACCTCGCCGTCGCAGTTGCACGCCAAACTTTCGAAAGTCGTGTATGGGCAGGGCTTGCACCAGCGGAAAGAAAGGCCATCCTTTTAAACTATGCTAACGAAATCGACGCTCACCAACAGCAGTTTGCTCTTTTAGAGTCACTGGACATGGGGAAACCAATTGGTGATGCTATCGGTTACGATGCGCCTGCGACAGCTCGCTGTATTGCATGGAATGCAGAAGCCATTGATAAAATGTATGACGAAGTTGCCCCTGTAACAGAAGGCGCGCTCGCTCTCGTGACCAGAGAAGCACTTGGTGTCGTCGCTGCTATCGTTCCTTGGAACTTCCCGACAGTGATGGCCGCATGGAAAATCGGTCCCGCTCTAGCAACGGGCAACTCCGTCATCATTAAGCCTTCAGAGAAATCGCCACTGACGGCGATCTTACTCGCTGAGCTTGCCAAAAAAGCAGGCATCCCTGATGGCGTGTTACAAGTCTTACCAGGCTTTGGACATGAAGCAGGCCAAGCGCTTGCACTGCACAACGATGTCGACTGCATCACCTTTACGGGTTCGACCGCTGTTGGTAAGAAGTTACTTGCATTTGCAGGTCAATCAAACCTTAAACGCGCCTTTATGGAGTGTGGTGGTAAGAGTCCTCATATTGTCAACCACGATGTTAAGAACCTTGCTAAGGCTGCGGCGACTGCCGTTTCTGCCATTTGTTACAACCAAGGGGAAGTATGTACTGCTGGGTCCCGTTTATTGGTTCATTCTTCCATCAAGGATCAATTCATCGAACTGCTGCTCGAAAACGTCAAGAATTGGCAACCAGGCGATCCCCTATCAGAAACGACCCGTGTGGGCGCAATTGTCGATGAATCACAGTTCAAACGTGTTCTAGAGTATGTCGACATCGGTCAACAAGAGGGGGCGAAATTGATCAGTGGTGGTCAGCCAGTGCGTCAGGAAACGGGGGGCTACTTTATCCAACCAGCGATTTTTACAGAAGTCACTCGTGATATGCGCATTTTCCAAGAAGAAATTTTTGGCCCCGTTTTGTGTGTCTCGACGTTCGACACGATAGAAGAAGCCATTGAGCTCGCCAACGACAGCGATTATGGCCTAGCCGCAGGTATCTGGACTGCCGATATTTCAACCGCTGTACGCTGCTCAAGAGCACTTCGTGCGGGTACCGTATTCGTCAACAACTGGGATGGCGGTGATATGACAATGCCATTTGGCGGCTATAAACAGAGCGGTAACGGCCGTGACAAATCACTTCATGCACTCGATAAATACACCGAAATGAAGTCGACATGGATAGAGTTGGATTAACGCGAACCGTCTCTAGAATGACAAAGCCTGTGATACCTTTTTCAAGGGTATCACAAGACAATCATGAGGTTCGGTTGAGTAGAAATATAGAAATGGCTTTAGAAAGTGGGTGGCGTAGCCGCACTAATCAGTTCACATTCAACTTTGCCTCGGTTTCTAAAACGATGAGGCTTCTTGGTTTCAAAGTAGTAAGAGTCGCCTGCTTTAAGCAGTTGCGTCTTACTTCCGACAGTTATTTCAATTTCACCACTAATGATTATCCCGCCCTCTTCACCGTCATGCTGCAAGAAGTCCGGTCCAGTATCCGTACCCGGTGGATAAAACTCGCGCAAAATCGCCAGTTTTCGCCCCTCACGCTTGGCCCCAACCAGTAACATCTTAATTGTGCCGTCACCAAGGTCCGCCATTTGCCCGAGTGTAAAAAAGATTTCATCTTTTGCCTCGATTTCTATGGTGAAAAACTCTCCCATTGAGATTGGAATAGCATCGAGAATTTTCTTTAGTGACCCCACAGATGGGTTAACGAGATTCTGCTCAATCTGGGAGATCATTGAGTTGGTGACACCGCTGCGCTTCGCTAACTCTCTTTGAGAAAGCCCGCGCATCGTTCTTATTGTTTTTAGTTGTTTCCCAACATCCATGGCCTATCCTCTGAAAAAGTAATTGCAACACTAATGACACAAATTGACTATCAACGCGCAAAATTAAGCCAACAATTATAAAGAAAGGTGATGTCATAGCAAGCTATACCACACCACCTTGAACAGCACTATTGAGCAGCAAGTTTCATCTCAAGTTGCCGACGTTTTTCTGCTTTCGCCATCACCCACCAAGCGACAAAGGTTGCACACGCTACCGCCAATATGATGAGGGTCGCTAGAGCATTGATTTTCGGGCTGACCCCTAAACGAACGCTGGAGAACACCACCATAGGTAAGGTTGTAGCACTTGGCCCTGAAACAAAACTCGCAATAACTAAATCATCCAATGACAATGTGAATGCCAGTAACCATCCAGCGAGAATTGCTGGTGCGATAGTGGGTAAGGTGATTTGGAAGAAGACTTTCCAAGGCGGCGCCCCAAGATCCATCGCCGCCTCCTCAATCGAGCGATCCACTTCTTGTAGACGAGAGCTGACTACAACGGTGACATAAGCCGTACAAAAAGTCACATGCGCTATCCATATCGTCAACATGCCTCGCTGTGAGAAGATGTCGAACACTTGCCCTAGCGCTATAAAGAGCAATAGCAAGGATAAGCCGGTAATCACCTCTGGCATAACCAGTGGAGCGGTGATCATGAAGGCAAAACCGGTTTCACCTCTGAACTTACCAAACCGGTTTAAGACAAAAGCAGCGATAGTACCAAGCACAACAGCTGCGCTGGCTGACAAGAAACCGATCATCAGGCTAAGTTTGACCCCTCCCATCAATAGGTCATCTTCGAGAAGCTCAAAGTACCATTTGATTGAGAAACCTGACCAAACCGTTACCAATCTGTTTTCGTTAAACGAATAAATAATGAGGATTAGAATCGGTAGGTATAGAAACGTAAGACCTGCCGCGAGTATCGCCCACTTCCATTTGGTTTTATATACAGGAATCGCATCCATTAGTTTGCCTCCAACTCACGTTTCTGATAACGGTGGAACCACAGTATCGGAATCATTAACAGTAACAACATGACAATGGCCACTGCTGACGCCACGGGCCAATCTCGATTATTGAAAAACTCTTGCCACAAAACTTTACCAATCAATATCGAATCAGGCCCACCAAGGAGCTCAGGGATAACGAACTCACCCACAGCAGGAATAAACACTAACATCGAGCCAGCAATGATCCCCGCACGAGTGAGTGGGACAAGAATGCTAAATAGGGTCGTGTATGGCTTCGCTCCTAAATCACTAGACGCTTCGATCAACGAATAGTCGACGCGCATTAAAGCGGTATAGATAGGCAAAACCATGAAAGGTAGGTAGGTGTAAACAATCCCTATGTAAACTGCAGCATCGGTATGAAGTATTTTTAATGGCTCATCAATGGCTCCTAACGACAGCAGCACATTGTTAAGCAATCCATTATTTTTGAGGATGCCTATCCACGCATAAACTCGAATCAAGAAACTGGTCCATGACGGTAGAATGATTAGCATCAGTAAGATGTTTCGAGTCGCTGGTGTTGAGTGAACAATCGCCCAAGCGATCGGGAAACCAATCAACAAACATAAAGCCGTCGACACTAGTGCGATGCGGATCGATTGTAGATATGACGAGATATAGAGATCGTCTTCAACAAGATACTGGTAGTTACCAATATTGAGCAGCAACTGCATTTTCTGTTCTGCATAACTCCACAGCTCACTGTATGGCGGGATAGCAATTTGTGCTTCGGCGAAACTGATTTTGAACACAATAAGAAAAGGTAGCAGGAAAAACAGTAACAACCACCCATAGGGAATCGACAGCAATAGACACTTTGGCGTCGGAACCACACGCCAGAAGTTCAATTTGGCATGAGTTTTCATATCTTAAGTACCACGCTACTTTCTAATTCCCAGCATAGGTTGACCCTTTGCTCCCAAGTCGGCATTTCTTTGCGATGACGGCTAGTGTTTTGCAAAGTGGCGGTCACCAATTTACCGCTTTCTAAACGCACATGGTAAATCGACTGATTGCCCATATAAGCGATATCTTCAACAACACCAGAGCAGGAGTTCTCTGCGTTGGATGGTTTGTCGCACAGCATCATCTTCTCGGGGCGTATTGCGATATAAACAGGAATCCCTGGAGCGCCAGATACACCGTGTGCAATTCGGATTGGAGAAGGGAGATCCGGTGTAGCAATCGTTGCGCTGTCTTTGTTGTTGGTCGCGAGAACACCTTCAAATACGTTAACTGAACCAATGAATCTAGCGGTGTATCTTGAGTTAGGGTGTTCATAAATGACTTCGGGAGAACCGATTTGAGCAAACTGACCTTTGTTCATGATGGCAATGCGACTCGCCATCGTCATGGCTTCTTCTTGGTCATGTGTCACCATGACACATGTCACGCCGACGCTCTCAAGAATATCCACAACCTCAAGCTGCATTTTTTCTCTGAGGTTTTTGTCCAACGCACCCATTGGTTCATCAAGAAGTAGTAACTTAGGTTTCTTCGCTAGGCTTCTCGCCAAGGCCACCCTTTGTTTCTGTCCACCAGATAGCTGATGTGGCTTACGATTGGCATAGTCTGTCATCCTCACCAACTCAAGCATGTGTTTTACTGTCGCGTCGATCTCTTTGCTTGGCATGCCATCTTGCTTTAGCCCGTAAGCTATATTTTTGGCTACCGTCATATGAGGAAATAGAGCGTATGATTGAAACATCATGTTGACTGGACGACGGTACGGCGGGACATTCGCTAAGTCTTCACCATCGAGTATAATTTGCCCTTCCGTAGGCTGTTCAAAACCCGCTAGCATTCTAAGTAGTGTTGATTTGCCGCAACCCGAGGCACCTAATAAGGCAAACAACTCACCTTGGTTGATGGTCAGGTCGACATTATCTACCGCAACATGGCCATCAAAGTTCTTAGTCAAACCGCGTATTTCTAACAAGGGTTTAGGCGGTTTAGATTTTGTATGGCTATGCACTAGCTCGGTTTCAATAGACATCACACTCATATCTTTCTCCCTACAGCGGCGAGCACCCGAAAGTGCCCGCCTTACAACTTAGTTTTTAATAAAGTCAGTCCACGCACGTGTAATAGTTCGTGAAACCTTATGCGGCAGCATTTTCGAGCTGTACAACTTCTCTTGTGCCTCTGGCGTAGGGTAGATACCCGGATCGTCTAGTATCTCCTGATCGATAAACTCACGAGACGGGACATTTGGATTCGCATACCAAACGTAGTTACTAATTTCTGCGATAACTTCAGGACGCAGCAGGAAGTTGATGAACAAATGCGCATTTTCTGGATGTTTCGCCTCTTTAGGAATCGCCATCAAATCGAACCAAGCAAGCGCACCTTCTTTTGGAATTGAGTAAGAAATTTCGACTCCATTGTCCGCTTCTGCCGCACGATCTGCCGCTTGAAGAACATCGCCAGACCAACCGATAGCGACACAGATATCGCCATTTGCTAAGTCATTGATGTATTGAGATGAGTGGAAATATGTGACGTAAGGACGAATGTCTTTCAACAATGCGAGTGCATCATTCTTGTAGTCATCCGCATTAGTACTGTTTGGATCTTTACCTAAATAGTTAAGTGCCGCCGCCATAATTTCGGTTGGCGCATTCAAGAAGCCCACACCACACTGAGCTAGCTTCTCCATATTTTCAGGCTTAAACACCAACTCCCAACTGTCGACAGGGGCGTTCTCACCAAGTGCTGCTTGTACTTTTTCTACGTTGTAACCGATACCTGTGGTACCCCATAGGTAAGGAATCGCGTACTCATTGTTCGGATCAACCGTATCAGCCAGAATCGACATCAACTTAGGATCTAGATTTTTGTAGTTACTCAGCTTGCTTTTATCCAGCTTCTGAAATGCACCCGCTTTAGCTTGACGTCCAAGGAAGTCATTACTCGGCACGACAAGATCAAATCCTGTGTTGCCTGAGAGAATTTTCGCTTCCAACACTTCGTTAGAGTCGAAAACGTCGTAAACCACCTTAATACCTGTCTCTTGTTCAAACTTGGTAATCGTGTCTTCCGCGATATAATCTGACCAGTTATAAACGTTAAGAACTTTCTCTTCGCCAGCGTGCACTAATGCCGGTGCAGTAACCATTGCTGCTCCCAGCGCCATGCCGATATATGATTTTAGTTTAACCATTTGGATCTCCGTTCCTCTTGCTTGTTGCTCGTGTACGTGACCGACTAAGACTTGACGTCCGCCAATGTGTTATCTAAAGCTTGTTTCGCTTTAGTGACCAGTTGATCGATTTCATCCTTGCTAATGATAAGTGGTGGCGAACAGATCATTGTGTCTCCCACCGCTCGTAAAACGACGCCTGAATTAAAGCAGTGCTCACGACAGCGAGTACCGACTTCTAGCTCTTTATCAAAACGCTGATTGGTCTCTTTATCCGCTACCAATTCGATAGCACCAACCAGACCCTTGCAACGGGCTTCTGCCACCAATGGATGCTGTGCAAGCTCGCTCCAACGCTGAGCAAAGTATGGGGCGGTCTCTTCTCGAACCTGGTTGACGACATTAAGGCGTTGCATCTCTTTGATGTTGGCAATCGCTACCGCACACGCTGCTGGGTGCCCGGAATAAGTAAAGCCATGAGCAAATTCCGTATCAGCATCGGTGAGAACTTTAGCGACGTGGTCACGGACCATCACACCACCTAGAGGCAGATAGCCTGAAGTAATACCTTTAGCCATACACATCAAATCAGGTTTGATATTGAAGGTCTGGCTGGCAAACCATTCACCTGTGCGTCCAAAGCCACAAATGACTTCATCGACGATCAATAGGATTTCGTATTTGTCACAAATACGTTGAATTTCTGGCCAATAGCTATCTGGCGGGATAATCACGCCGCCCGCCCCCTGAATCGGTTCGGCAATAAAGGCAGCAACATTATCTTCACCTAACTCAAGAATTTTGGCTTCCAATTGGCGAGCACGCTCTAGACCAAACTCGTTGGCATCTTGCCCCTGACCTTCACCAAAGTGATAAGGCTGATCGATATGAACGATATTGGGTAGTGGCAAACCACCTTGCGCATGCATAAACTTCATACCACCCAAACTCGCACCTGCCATGGTGCTTCCATGGTAAGCATTGTTTCGGCTGATCACAGTTTGTTTGCTGGCTTTGCCTTTGCTTGCCCAGTAGTGCCTTACCATGCGCAGTACGGTGTCATTACACTCAGAGCCAGAACCAGTGAAGAAAACGTGGTTCATTCCTTCTGGCGTGATTTCTGCCAGTAATGTTGATAATTCTACCGCCGGTGGATGAGTAGTTTGGAAGAACAGATTGTAATAAGGTAGCTCCTTGAGCTGCGCCGTTGCAGCATCAATGAGTGGTTGACTGCTGTAGCCAAGGTTTACACACCAAAGCCCAGCCATACCATCAAGAATTTTGTTACCGTCCTCATCGTAAATGTAAACGCCCTCAGCTTTAGTAATGACGCGAGAACCTTTTGCATTTAATGACTTAAAGTTAGTAAAAGGGTGCAAACAATGTGCACTGTCTTGCTCAATCCATGTAGACATAGTTAACTCTCATCTTTTTCAGATATCGAAATAAACTCGGTAAACTGACCACAAACTAGCTCACCTTGTCTCAAGTCACCTGGCCAATAATGCCAAGTGACTCGAGTCATGATTTACACGTTCAATAATAGGAACTCACGCTCCCATGAACTGATCACTTGGAAAAACGTTTTGTATTCTTTGCGCTTAATGGCGACATAAGCCGCTACAAAACGATCGCCTAAAATTTCACGAAGCTCATCACTCTGCTCCAATAACACCAGTGAATCTTCCAGCGTATGTGGCAGAGAATAGGGTTGAGTTGTCATATCACCTGTACATTCTGGCGTTGGTGTGAGCTTCTCTTTCATGCCCAAATAACCACAAGCGAGGGTGAGTGCCATCGCCAAATATGGATTAGCATCAGCTCCCGCATAGCGGTTCTCGATTCGACGAGAATTTCTATCTGAAATAGGTACTCGCAATCCAACGGTGCGGTTGTCCACCCCCCAAGCTACGTTGGTAGGCGCAGATTCACCAAATACCAAACGGCGGTAGGAGTTCACATTCGGCGCAAAAAACGAAATTGCGGCAGGCGTGTATTTCTGCATACCAGCGATATAGTTCATGAAGAGTTCACTGTTAGAGCCATCATCATTCGCAAACAGGTTCTGACCGTTGTCATCCACTAGACTCTGGTGAATATGCATCGCACTACCTGGCTCATTTTCCATTGGTTTTGCCATAAAGGTCGCATACACATCATGTTTTAATGCCGCTTCACGTACCGTACGCTTAAACAAGAACACTTGGTCAGCTCTATCCAGTGGCTCACCGTGGTCAAAGTTGAGTTCCATTTGCGCGGCACCAGATTCGTGCACCAGGGTGTCAACATCCAACTCCTGTACTTCACAATAGTCGTACATATCTTCAAAAATTGGATCGAACTCGTTTACCGCATCAATACTGAACGACTGACGCGCGGTTTCTGGACGACCGTTACGACCAATTGGCGGTTCAAGTGGGTAGTCCCAGTCGAGGTTTTTCTTAACGAGGAAGAACTCCAACTCTGGTGCAACAATAGGATTCCATCCCTCTTTCTTGTAGAGATCTAAAACGCGTCTTAGAACGGCACGAGGCGAGATATCTACTGGATCACCACCCACGGTGTAACAGTCGTGGATGACTTGAGCTGTGGGTTCTTTAGTCCAAGGAACAAAACGAATCGTATCCGGATCCGGTTCTAGCAGCATGTCTTTCTCAGTCAGGTCAATCATGCTTTCATCATCAGGCCAGTCACCGGTTACCGTTTGGAAAAAAACCGCTTCGGGAAGGCGCATTCCTCCCTCTCGAAGAAACTTTTTGGCGGGCATGATCTTACCTCGCGCATTACCAGTAATATCAGGTATGAGGCATTCCACCTCAGTAATCCTATTACTCTCAATCCATTTCGTTATCTTTTCCATGATTTATTCACCTATTGTTTGACGACAATTTTGTCCGCGACTGGGAATAGAATTGACCTTGAACTGGTCAAATGTCAACCACGAATGTTAATTATTTTGATAATTTGATACTTATATTTTACAAATAATTAACAACAGTGTTGTGTTTTACTAAACGTTGTGTAAGGGTAATACCGTGCGTTGGATGTTTTTTCATCACTATTAAGTAGGAATGTTATCGACGAAATATGGCTAACGTGTTACCGAACACGCTAAGGAAAGTAAGGACGCACTTGCCTATTCCCATAAGCGGTAATCAACTGAAAGGAAGCGAATTAACAATGAACGAGCTAGTCAAACAAGCCATTGCGACCACTCACGATGCCTGCTCAGTTTCCAGCAATGCTGACGCCATCGTGCAATTCATCCGCGAAAACTCCAACGTCACCACCGTCGATTTAATGCTGTTTGATATTAACGGTGTCATCCGCGGCAAAAGAGTGAATGCCTCACAACTGGATAAAATTGCCGAGCAAGGCATATGCTTACCCGCTTCTGTTTTCGCCCTCGATATATGTGGCGAAACCGTCGAAGAAACAGGGCTAGGATTTGAGCAAGGTGATGGAGACAGACTCTGCATGCTGGTTGACAGTTCATTGCAACTGACGCCTTGGCTTGAGAACAGTGCTCAAGCCATTGTTACCATGTATGAGCCCGACAGCCAGCAGCCCTTTTTCGCCGATCCTCGTCACGTCCTTCAGGGGCAATTAGACAAATTCACTCAACGTGGCTTAACCCCGTGCATCGCGATAGAACTTGAGTTCTATCTGCAAGACGTTAAACCCGATGCAGACGGACAACCACAGCCACCTATCATGCCACTCAGTGGTGAGCGAATGACGCAAACTCAAGTCTATTCACTTGATGAGCTTGATGAATTTAAGGCATTTCTTGACGAAGTCTTAGCGACATGTGAAATACAAAATATTCCAACAGACAATATCACCGCCGAATATGCTCCAGGCCAGTTCGAAGTTAACTTGCGCCACTGCGAGGATGTGCTTTTAGCCTGTGACCAAGCAATGCTGTTGAAAAGAGTCATACGCGCCGTTGCAAAAAAACACGGATTCTATGCCAACTTCATGGCTAAACCCTACACAGAGCACGCAGGTAACGGCTGCCACGTCCACGTTAGTCTGCTCGATCGCGACGGAGAAAATATCTTCGCTGACGATCAGAATACCCTACTTCACGCCATTGCAGGCATTCTCGACCATATGGATGAAAGCATGGCGGTCTTGGCTCCAAACGCTAACTCTTATCGACGCTTGCAACCGAATATGTTTGTCCCACTCCAAATGACTTGGGGATGGGATAATCGTACCGTCGCAGTTCGTGTTCCCGCCGGTGAAAATAGTAATCGTCGAATTGAACATCGACTTGCAGGTGCTGATGTTAACCCATACTTAACGACCGCTGTCATTCTCGCTTCTATGTTAGATGGCATTGAGAAGCAGCAACTTCCACCAGCACCTATTGAAGGTGATGCCACACTTGTCGACGCACCAACGGTTCCGACCTCTTGGCAAGCTGCACTCGAACTATTCGACCAGAGTCTGTTCTTGAAAGAGCAACTTGGAGAACAGTTCTGCAAAATCTATTTGGCAAACAAGCAACATGAGCAGGAGCATTTTTCCGCTCAGGTATCACCACTCGAGTACCAATGGTACAAGTAAGTTCAACTTTAGTTTTAAGGACAAAGCTATGAAAGCAAAGCACACCGACTCTTACTACGCAGCGTCAGCAAATCAACACTTTGATTTTCCTACGTTAAATGGCGCACACAAGGCGGATGTTTGTGTGGTGGGTTCAGGTATTACTGGTGCAACAGCGGCACTTGAACTTGCCAATCGTGGTTTTAAAGTCATTGTGCTTGAGGGCAAACGGGTCGGTTGGGGCGCATCAGGTCGTAGTGGCGGTCAAGCGATTTTCGGTTGGGCTTCAGAGCAAAGTACTCTCGAAAAACTGGTCGGTAAATCAGACGCACGTAAACTATGGGATATGTCCGTTGACGCTTTGGCACTCACCAAAGGCAACATGAAAAAATACAACATTGAGTGTGATTGGCGTGATGGTATGGTCCATCTAGGCGTCAAATCACGTCACGATCGCGAGCTCAAAGCGTGGCACGATGATCTCACCGAGAATTATGGCTACCAATCACTGCAACTTTGGGATCAAAAACAGACACGCGAACACATCGCAAGCGATCGTTATACTTCGGGTTTATTTGACTCTAACAGCGGCCACCTCCATCCATTAAATTATACGCTTGGTTTGGTTAAAGCCGCACAAGATGCGGGGGTTGAATTTTACGAACAGAGTGAATGTAAGAAGATTGAGCATGGCGATCCTGCCAAACTGTTTACGGCACAGGGCAGCGTTGAAGCCAACCACGTTGTTTTAGCCTGTAATGCTTATATGGATGGGTTGGAGAGCAAGTTAGAAAATCGTGTCATGCCCGTTGGCACCTATATTTGCGCGACAGAACCGCTTGGTGAAACGGTCACCAATGATCTGATGAAAAATCATATTTCAGCGTGTGATATTAACTTTGTACTCGATTACTTCCGCTGTTCAGGAGATCACCGCATGTTATTTGGTGGTAGAGTCAGTTATTCAGGCGTTGCACCTTTTAACCTTAGAAAAGCAATGCAGTCGAGAATGATTGATATCTATCCGCAGCTGAAAGACGCCAAGATTGACTTTGCTTGGGGAGGTAATGTCGCCATTACCCTCAACCGAGCACCGCATTTTGGTCGCTTAAAGCCAAATGTCTACTTTGCGCAAGGTTTTTCAGGTCACGGCATCGCAGCCACTGGTATGGCGGGAACCCTAATGGCAGAGTGCATCGCCACTACAGCCGAACGTTTTGCCATATTTGACCGAATTCCTCATCACCCATTCCCAGGTGGTCGCTTGTTCCGCACCCCTGCTCTCGTTCTGGCGATGTCCTATTTCAGAATCCGAGATATGCTATAGCCACTCTGATCGTTCGTATCGCCTCGGTGTCACGCCCTCTACATTAGGGGGCATTACTCAGTTAGTAACTGTGACTGACAAACTCCACTTCATTAACCTGATGGACACGGTTTGTGTATGAGGCTAGCGCATACATGATATTGGCGAGTAGGTTGGCGTAGCGGAACAAGATCGGATCCGGCGACTTTCTGCCTGAGTGTTCAATTGCCACCAACGCGCGAACAGAACCAATGAGGTGATATACATTCGGTTGAAGCCGCAGCAATATATCACGGCTAACGTCATCCAAATCATAAGTCAGCACTAAACCAATCCTGCTACACAGCTCGTCACTGGCGATCTCAAAGTCACACACTGGGCTATCTTCATAGATGAATGGGTAGCAGATTTCTCCGTGATCTTTGCTGACGGGGCGCATCGTAATTCCTCTCCTAAAGCAGAAAGGAGCCACTATGG
This sequence comes from Vibrio sp. M250220, assembly GCF_036533795.1. Taxonomy (NCBI): domain Bacteria; kingdom Pseudomonadati; phylum Pseudomonadota; class Gammaproteobacteria; order Vibrionales; family Vibrionaceae; genus Vibrio; species Vibrio sp. M250220. Next base: position 43,931 of record NZ_JATABI010000011.1, read on the forward strand.
CTCCTTAATTGGAATCTAAGCTATCTGAATCACTACTGGTTGGAAACCTTTTTATGACCTTCTTCTAAATGAACAAAGTCAACAAGATCATCACCCGACACCTGATAAGCCTGACCGAAGCCTTTTACAAACAGACCTTGCTCCGCTTTTAGGTTGAACAAAACAAAATCCTGTAATTGGCTAAGGCCATCAATAATCTCACCAAATCTCTCTTTCATTTGTGCAATCACAAGATTCCATTGCTTGCTATCGCGTTCAACCACTGACGCTACCGCATCAAACGTTAAGCGTTTTCGAGCAAACAGCTGTTTCGAGTCACCCTCGTCTTCAATCATCATAATCGACACACTTGGATTGACCTGCAAATTACGTGCGTGGCGAGCAATTTCAGAGATTAAGACAAAGTAACCATCCTGATTCTGCACATAAGGGGCGTAACTCACATTCGGACGCCCATTTTCGTCGACAGTGGCGAGTTGCAATGTACGTCGCGCTTGACGAAACTCTTTAATTTCCGGTTCTAGACGACCTTGCAAACGCTCTTGTTTTACTTGTTGGTCCATTTGAGGCTCCTCAATCTGTTCTCTTTTTCTGTATTTGTTATTGGCTCAACTCGTGCTGCCAGCGTTTGAATGTCTCGACTTGAGAAGCAAACAATTGATGTTTGTCATCACGTCCCAAATAGACTTTAAAGATATTATTACCTTGTGAGCAAAAAAATCCAAAATAATGACTTTCTCGTCCTCTAAAAGGCTTACTTACCAAAGCAATATCCTTAATATTTTCTAGCTTGAGATGACCATGTAATTCACCTTCTTTCCCCATGAGATTGTAGTAACCTCTGGCCTCTTTCCCTCTAGGAAAGGGGGCTTTGACTTCAAAAATTGAGCCAAATGAATGAACGATAGTCGTCACAGGGCCAAAACCAACCAATTGCTCCAAAACCCATTGCGCTTGTTCCCCAGAGACAAGAGTCACCATGCCATCAGGCAAAGAAGCAACAATTTGAAATTCTGATACGTTGAGTTTTTCCGCCAAATCCGCAGGCAGCAAAGCCGGCTCTTGCTCCAATAGCTGAACCACTTGTTGTTTTAATGAGGGCATACTCTTTCCATACTGTTGCTCATTTCACTGATGATTGGGATCATAAATTGTCAACAATGAGAATGCAATTGATAATTGATCTTGTTTGCATTGTAGGTAATAATCTCGCCGTAACTGAGTAGCGAGATTGGATAAGGAGATAAAGTGAACATTAAACGATACGTTGTTGCCGCAGGTCTATCTGTTGCTGTGCATGCTGCGTTAGTTGTTGTTACACAAGAACCCAAAGCCATGGCAATGCCTGCGGGCAGTCCCTCCAATTCAGTCTCTCTCAATCTAAAAATGACGGCTCCACCAAGCTCGGTTCAACCTGTTGTTGAACAAAAAGCTCAAATCAAAACGCAACCTAAGTTAGTCGAATCAAGCGCAGTTACACAAGAAAAACACTTCGCCAAGCCAAAGCCAGTGGATACCGTCAAAACTCCAGTTTCAAAGCAACAAGCTGCACAAAAAAAGCCTGTTCAGACAGCAGAGAATCGACGCGTGGCAAAGCAAGAGAAAAAGCCTCTCGCTGAGCCACAACCAGAGCAGGCGTCCGATGATGCCCTACCTCAGGACGTTAACAACGGCGTAAATTCGCAGCCCGTAATGGTCACCAAGGCGTCATTTTTGACTAAACCTGCTGCACCCAAATATCCGCGATTGGCGAAAAAGCGCCGCTTAGAAGGCGTGGTTTTGTATGAGGTCTGGCTTGATAAAAACGGCAATCAGGTTAAGCAAGTCCTAATCTCCTCTTCAGGAGCGACGATACTTGATCAGTCCGCTTTAGACGCCATCAAAACGTGGCAGTTCACCCCACAATCTGTTGACGGTCAGCGAATTGCACACCGCATTCAAATCCCTGTTCGTTTTAAGTTGGACCAATAATGGAACAAATAAATCAGTTGCAACAACAGCTCGGCCTGATGACTTGGCCGCTAATTCTTTGCTCTGGGCTTACCCTAATGATCATCGCCGAGCGTATTTTCCATGTCATCCTCAGTTTAGGGGTTGGCAAACACGCTATTCGTGCTGAACTAGAGCAAATCACACCAACAGACTCTCAACAGATAGAAGCACTATCAAAGGCACTGGTTGTGCGTAGACCTCTCCTTTACAAGGGCGTCGCTATGCTACTCGCACACCACTCGTTTGATAAAACACTGCGTGAAGATGCGGCAGGTATGTGGCTACAAGAGAAGCGTCATCAACTTCAATTTGGTCTGCGTTTGCTCTCTCTAATCGGTGTGATTAGCCCTCTGATTGGGCTACTTGGTACCGTACTAGGTTTGATAGAGATGTTTAAAGGCGTTGCCGCCTCTACAGGTAACATTACGCCCAATGATCTTGCTGACGGTCTGGGAATCGCAATGCGGACAACCGCCGCAGGGTTGATTATTGCTCTGCCTGCCATCGCCGGAGCTCAATTGCTTGGGCTATGGGCAGATCGTGTTATCGCGAAGCTTGAACACACCTTGAACTACGTAAATCTGTGGCTTGAAGGACTACGCCTCGGAGAGACTTCATCCAGCAAGAGCAGCGCGAGTGAAAAAGTCTCTAAACTAGAAATTCAGGCCAACTAATGATTAAAGTCTCACAACAAGCAAACCACAACGGATTGGTACCAGACTTAACGCCCTTACTCGATATTATTTTTATCGTCATGGTGTTTTTGATGCTCACAGCAGCCGTCAAACTGGACTCCCTCGAAGTCGACCTACCTAGCGTCGATTCCCCTGCGGTTTCAGTGGTGGAAAATACCTCTCTGACCATCAATATTCTTGAACAAGCGCCCCATTGGGCCATTGATGGTAAACAGTATATCGACTGGAATAACTTCACTCTCGCCTTGCTCGAAGAGCACCGAACCAACAAACAGCCGATAGTGGTTGGTGCTGAAAAAACCGCGGATGTTCAACATTTGGTCAAATTGCTCGCTTTCTTGCAGCAAAACGGTATTCAAGCAACTCAACTACTCACGCAAGATTCTAAATAGCCGAGTCAACTATGTATAAAAATGCCTTCATTAAGCGCTTCGCCACTCTTTCCCTGCTTCTCATTGCCGCTCACTCTTTCGCCGATGAAAAAGTCATCAGTGCAGGCAGTGCAGTCACCGAACTGGTCGTGGCGCTGGGACAACAAGATAAGCTCGTTGCGGTTGATGTCACAAGTGAACTTCCAACCAATTTATCGTTAGCAAATATAGGTTATCACCGACAACTATCAGCAGAAGGTCTGCTTGCACTCGGTGCAACTCGTTTAATCGGTTCTGACGAGATGGGACCAGACACGACATTAAACCAACTTCGTGCAGCAGGGGTGACGGTGGATATTGTTAACACAAAACCAACCGCTGAGGGTCTGCTGCAGCGCGTAGACCAAATTGCTTCTTTACTCGATGCTCAGCAACAAGCCTCAAACTTGAAGCAAAGTATCACTAAACAGATCCATACGTTGCAAGCCAACAAAAACAATCAAGTTTCAGCGAAAAAAGTCCTGTTCTTGCTCATTCATGAAGGGCGCACCGCCAATGTCGCTGGCCGAGATACCACGCCAAATGCAATCATAGAGTTAGCGGGAGCTCGCAATCCTGCAGCGGAGAGTGTGACGTCATACAAACCTCTTTCAACGGAAGCCCTTGTAGAGATGCAACCGGATGTGATTCTAGTCAGTGGACGTAGCTACAAACAGTTAGGGGGGGTGGACGCCATTCTCGCCAGTATGCCTATGCTGGCAGCAACACCCGCTGGACAAAATGGACAAATAATTCAAATTGATGGTCGTGCTTTGGTTGGGGGACTTGGGTTGAAGAGTCTTTCAGAAGCCGAGCGGCTAAGTACAATATTGAGATAAGAGCACTACAACCATGTTTCTTCGTCGACTGGGTAATACGACAATTTGGGCACTGGGTGGACTTACACTGTTTGTGACTGCCATCAGTTCAGTGACCGTGGGGCCAATGCATATTGGCTTTTGGCAAAGTGTTCAAAGCCTGATGTTCCAATCGCGAGATCTCGCTCCTCACATCAATCTCGTCATTCATGAAATCCGTTTTCCACGCACACTTCTGTGTATGTTAGTGGGAGCGATTCTGGCACTGTGTGGCAGCGTCATGCAGGGGCTATTTCGCAATCCACTTGCCGAACCCGGAATCATTGGTGTTTCGGCAGGGGCCTCCCTCGGCGCCGCGACTGCGATAGTCCTGTTCTCAAGCATCAGTCACAATAACCCTCAATTTATGAACTTAGCGGCCGTCCCACTGTTCGCTTTTCTGGGTGGAGCACTAACAACGGTGTTGGTCTACAGGTTAGGCACAACCAAGATGGGAACCTCTGTCACCATCATGCTACTAGCAGGAGTGGCTATCAGTGCGCTTTCAGGAGCTGGAATTGGTTACATGAGCTTTGTCGCTGACGATCAGATGCTACGTGATCTCTCCTTATGGTCGATGGGGTCTATGGCGGGGGCAAACTGGTCTAGCATTCTGCTGTGTGCGACCACGCTGACTTTACTGATGGCGGTGTTCACTTATAAAGCGATGGCACTCAATGCTCTACTGCTTGGTGAGGCAGAGGCCGCACACCTTGGGATTCCTGTACAAAAACTAAAGCGCCAGCTGATCCTGCTTAGCGCGATCGGTGTTGGTGTGACTGTCAGTGTATCTGGTATGATCGGCTTTATTGGTTTGGTGATTCCTCACTTGGGTAGGATGATCTCAGGGCCTGATCATCGAACCTTATTGCCGCTTTCTGCATTAATGGGCGCACTGCTACTCACTCTAGCCGATATGTTTTCTCGAGTGGCCGTTGCCCCCGCTGAACTGCCTGTCGGCATTGTGACTGCCCTTATCGGCGCTCCTTTCTTTATCTATCTTCTCTTCAAGCAAAAAGGGGCAATCCTATGATCAATGACATCGTGTTGTCTGCCCAACAAGTTTCTATGTCGTATGGTCAACGTAAAGTGCTCGATAATATCAGTATCGATATCCGAGCCGGAGAAGTTACCACGCTTTTGGGACCCAATGGGGCGGGTAAAAGCAGTTTACTCAAATTGCTGTGTGGAGAGATCCCATCACGATGCAATATAAGCTATTTTGGACGGAGTAAAGAGCAGTGGCAGCCAGGTGATTTGGCACAGCACTTAGGTATGCTACCTCAACACAGTACACTCAGTTTTCCATTTTTGGTTCACGAGGTTGTTGAGCTTGGTGGGATCCCGCTGAATCTACCAAATAAGCAAGTAAAACTGTTGGCGCAAAAATATATGGAGATGACCGATGTTGGTCATCTAAGCGAACGTCTCTACCCTTCTTTATCGGGTGGCGAAAAGCAACGTGTCCACTTAGCTCGAGTATTGGTTCAACTCGCACATTCAGAGCGCGAAAAAATCCTGATGCTTGATGAGCCGACCTCGGCATTGGATTTGGCCCACCAGCACAACACGTTAAAAATTGCCCGCAGACTGGCAGATGAACATTGTGCCGTAGTAGTGGTTTTGCATGATTTAAACTTAGCTGCACAATATTCAGATCGTCTGGTTGTTTTGCATCAGGGAAAAATTGCATGTGATGAAGCACCTTGGCATGCACTAGATGTCGATTTGATTAAGCAAGTCTATGGCTACGACGCTCTTATCACGTCACACCCAACACTAGACTTTCCATTGATTTTTCCTGCATCCTAATCTGGTTCGATAGGTTAGAAAACCTTAGCTATACTCAGGTTATTGCGCTTGAGGAAATTGTATAATGCTTCGGTTTACTGACATCATTATCGCCTGTGTCATCACGTTTGTGAGCTTAGCTAGTTACGCTCACAACACTGAATTGACCCATGTAAGAGTCTGTGGTGATGCAATTGACTGGTCCCCTTATACTTACGTTGTAAATGATGCCGCTTACGGTTCCGATGTTGTCATTCTCGATAAGGCGTTAGTTCAAAATGGCGTTAGCTATGACATCACAATGACCTCCTGGTCTCGATGCTTGAGGGGCACCAAAAGTGGAGAATTTGACTTAGCGCTTAGTGCCTCATTCAGCGATACCCGAACCAAGGACTTTCTCTACACAGAGTGGTACTACAGCATAACCCCATACTATATCTACTCTTCCACTCGATTTCCGCAGGGTCTAGAGATAACCAGTGTGCAAGACCTATCCGCTTACAAAGTATGTGGTAACCATGGCTACAATTACGCTGACTTTGAACTTAATAATATTGTCCGTGAAGGAAACTCGGTTAAGGACGTCCTCACCAAACTAAGACAAGGTGAATGTGAAGTTTATTTAAACTGGCTGGAAATCATTGATGGTTTAAAATCGGTGTGGGGGATCGAATACATTACTGATGACTTAGTAGCTAAAGCGATACCCAACATGCCCCCACACAAGTTCTATATGCTGATTTCGAAGCAATTTCCCGCACAAACCAAACTCAAACAGGTGCTTGATAACTATTTAATCAGTTTACAAGGCAACCAGACTGCACCATAACCGAGCACCAATGACAAAACGATGAGAATATCAAAAGCACGGTCATCGGCATGGTCCATAGTCCTCGGCCATCATTTTTGACAATTACAGAAGGCGACGACGTAGTCCTGAACGCTCTAGAACACGGGTCGAGATCTCTTCTACCGATAAAGAAGAGGTATTGATATAAGGAATCGCTTCGCGACGAAATAGCGCCTCAACGGTTTGCAGTTCATGTAAACACTGTTCGTTACTCGCATAGTCACTTCCTGCTAGACGGTTTTCTCGAATCTCTGTCAATCGTTCAGGATTGATGGTCAAACCAAACAACTTATGACGATGAATTGCAAATTCAGGCAGTAATCTTAAGCGTTTCAAATCATCATCAATAAATGGATAGTTAACGACTCGCAGGCCAAACTGCATCGCCATATAAAGGCTGGTTGGCGTTTTACCACTGCGCGATACGCCAAGTAAGATGATATCCGCCTCTTCATGGGGTCTGGGCGAAATGGTCGTACAGGGCGCAGTTAACCCAGATGAGTTTTACGTTCACAAGCCGATGCTGGAAGCGGGTCAACAAGCCATTGTGAAAAAGACGTTTGGCTCAAAGCTGATCAAAATGATCTACTCGACTAACCAAGAAATTGGAAAACAAGTTGAGATCATCGATACCAGCGAACAGGAGCAAAACCAGTTTTCTCTGAGTGATGAAGAGATCAAAGAACTGGCCAAGCAAGCGATGATCATTGAAAAGCACTACCAACGTCCAATGGATATCGAGTGGGCTAAAGATGGCATCGACGGCAAGCTATACATTGTTCAAGCACGCCCAGAAACCGTATGTTCGCAAAGTGAGCAAAATGTGATTGAGCGCTACGAACTCAACAACAAAGCACAAGTGCTTATCGAAGGTCGTGCAATCGGTCAACGGATTGGCGCAGGCTCCGTTCGACTTGTCGATTCACTCGACCAAATGTCGTTAGTACAAGAAGGTGACGTGCTGGTTACTGACATGACCGACCCAGACTGGGAACCGGTGATGAAGAAAGCCTCAGCTATTGTCACTAACCGCGGTGGCCGTACCTGTCACGCTGCTATCATCGCGCGTGAACTCGGTATTCCGGCTATTGTTGGGTGTGGTAACGCAACGAGTGCTCTCACTGATGGTTCTACCGTCACCGTATCTTGTGCAGAAGGTGAAACAGGTTATGTCTACCAAGGTGAGCTAGCGTTCGAAATCAAGCGCTCTTCTGTGGATGAATTGCCGATGCTGCCGACCAAAGTGATGATGAACGTTGGTAACCCAGATCGTGCATTCGATTTTGCGCAGATTCCTAACGAAGGTGTCGGTCTGGCTCGTCTGGAATTCATCATCAACAAGATGATCGGAATTCACCCGAAAGCACTGCTCAACTTTGATGCGCAGAGCGACGAATTGAAAACCGAGATCACCCAACGAATTCGTGGCTACAAAGATCCTATCGACTTCTATGTAAGCAAACTGACTGAAGGTATCGCGACAATCGCAGCGGCTTTCTGGCCTCAACGTGTTATCGTTCGTATGTCTGACTTCAAGTCGAACGAATACAGCAACCTAGTTGGTGGACAAAGTTACGAACCTCATGAGGAGAACCCTATGTTAGGTTTCCGTGGCGCTTCACGCTATATCTCTCCAGTCTTTGAAGACTGCTTCGAGTTAGAGACACAAGCGATTAAGCGTGTTCGTAACGAAATGGGGCTGAAGAACGTAGAAATCATGATCCCATTCGTGCGCACGCCAAGCGAAGCGGCTTCGGTAATCGACTTGCTGGCTAAATTTGACTTACGCCGTGGCGATCAGGGTCTGAAAGTGATCATGATGTGCGAACTGCCATCCAACGCGATTTTGGCAGACGAATTCTTGAAGTACTTCGATGGTTTCTCTATCGGTTCCAACGACATGACTCAGCTTACACTTGGCCTTGACCGTGATTCAGGCGATGTTGCTCACCTATTTGATGAACGTAACCCGGCGGTAAAAGCGATGCTTAAAATGGCGATTGACGCGGCCACGAAAGCGGGTAAATACGTCGGCATTTGTGGGCAAGGACCATCAGATCACGAAGACTTAGCCGAATGGTTAATGGAGCAAGGCATCAGCTCAGTATCCCTCAACCCAGATACGGTTATCGATACTTGGCTACAGCTTGGAAAAGCCAACAAGTAATCGTTCGTAAATGTTAAAAGGCTTCCCGTGGGAAGCCTTTTTATATTCGGGTACAACTAGAACTTGTAACCGCCGCCAATCATAAATACCCATGGGTCGATGTGTAGCCAAGAGTCAAACCGAGTTGCACGTTTGAGTCTACGGAAAAGGAGCTTCTTGTTATGTGGTAGTCTTCAATGGAGGCTCACTTGCCAACTCGATTTCTCTTTGTTTAAGCATCGCATCCCACTCATCTCGTCTGGCTTTAAAACTCGCCATCTGATTTTTCGGCACTGAATTCGCCATGGGGATGTTTGCTTTCATCGCATTTACTGGTCGGCCACGATCAATCAATTCGTAGTGAATATGTGGACCCGTCACTCGACCTGTCGCCCCTGATAAGCCAATTCGTTGCCCACGAGACACCTTCTGACCTTTACGTACGAGAATTTTACTCAAGTGTAGGTAACGAGTTTTGTAACGACTGCCGTGCTGAATAACAACATAATTACCCGCATAAGGGTGTTTACGCGTCATCACCACCACACCATCTCCCGTCGACACAATCGGTGTACCAATAGGTACGGCCCAGTCGGTACCATTGTGAGGAGAGACTCGCCCTGTCACTGGGTGCTTACGATTAGGGTTAAATTGAGAACTTAATCGGTAACGCCCAGTAATTGGTTCGCGTTGGAAAGCTCTCTGTAGGCTATCACCATTGAAATCATAATACTGACCATCACTATGCAGATAAGCCGAAAGCACACGCCCGCGGTTGTAGATTCTGATAGCCTGGATTTCGCGATTTCCCGTCAGTTGCTCATCGACGAATTGGCGTGATTGGACAACTTCAAACTTATCTCCTGCACGTAAATCACGCGCGAAGTTTACTTTGTCTTTAAGTAGATTCACGACCTGTTCAATCTCACTCTTACCCAAGCCAAGGGCATTGACTGACTGAGAAAAACTGCCGTTGATTTCACCTACTAATGCAAAAGACTTCCACTCACCTGGAATTTTTACATCCGTGAACTCGTATTCACCATCATCAACTCGTGTATAAACTGCACGCTCAACCAAGCTGAACTCTAGCTCCATTTTTGCCAGATGCTTACTCTCCTCGTCTCGCCAGAAACGTAAGGTGTTTCCTGGTTTGAGCGTATCCAGAGCAAGATAGTTGAGGTCGGTTTCCATGATTTTCATCAGTTCGCTGTAACCAAAGCCTAACTGATTAAATATGCTACTCAAGTTATCACCAGCTTGAATAACATACTCGTAATCCGGCACATCACGTGCAATATCCGTATCGATCAGCAAGCGATCAACCAAAGTTGACTCAGGTAGGGAGAGATCAATGGTGCGTTGGTATCGACCATGTTGCGAAGTACTTGCTACCGCAATTGCCGCGAGGATCGGCAAACTCAATACCATCAGCTTTTTCGGCCTCGATAGCTCTTGGAAGCGAGACTTCAAACTTCTAGTTTGCACAATTTGACCTATAAATCGAAATAAACAAAGCCCTAAGAGTACAAATTTGTCTCAGGCTTGTCACCTGTCGATTGTCAAGTTTACAACAAAAGGCGCGCTATGCGCCTTGTTGTTTTTTTGTACAAAACTTATTTTTTCCTGTCAGAACTTACTGATAAGTAGAAATTAGCCCGTTATCTTCACCGAAACCATTTGGACGATAAAGATCAGCAGCAGGATCGTTCACCCACCTTTCTTCATCGATCAAATACCGAAACTCGAATTCTTGGTCTTTAGGTAGACGAGTTTTGAATTTATATGACTTAGATTTGGCCACTTTTTTCATGGCGAGCGGCTGCCAATCAAGAAAATCCGCGACAATCGCCACACTATGCCCAACCTCATCCGCCGTAAACTCAAAAGTTACTTCAACTTCATCCTTGGTTTTAAAGAAACGCTTATTGATCATATATCACTCCATTAACACAATTAAAATCCATCTCATAACGGGTTAGGCAGTTCAATGTCTTTGATAGCACGCTTAACAAATTGATTGGTTTAGCGCAGTTCTAAGCTATCTTGCTCAGTTAACTTGAAAAGTATAGTGGTTATTTGTGACGGTTCCTCAGCCATAGACTGATTCGCTTCACGTTCCAATAGCTTAATAGTAATCAATCTATCAACAACGGAGATTTCAGCCACTTTAATTCGATCACCTAACAATGCTCCGCCGTTGATGATCATGCGTTGTCTAAACTCGTCATACTTTGAAATTGCAAGATAATAGAACACCCCTGACCCCTGATTGCTAACCGCAAGAATCACAGCATAGGTGGTGTCATTTAACTTAACGATTTGTTCTGTGTTTATCGCAACGCGACCTCGGACTGGGCCATCCTCATAACTACCTGCCGCGATTGGTTGATGTTCTAGATCTTCTATGAAGGTAAACGCATTGCTGTCAGGCACTTTGACTGTCCATGGATTGGTTGTCTTAATGCCAAAAACTTGCGCCATAATGGCATTATTTTTCGGCCCTTGATTGGGAAATTTGGCTAGAATTTCTTCATCTGTAAGGCTGAAACGATAGATTCCTGCAACCGCGACTATAATTAGCAATACAATAGGAATCAAAAGGATGAGGGGAATCGGTAATAAGCGTTTTTTCATCGGGTTATCAATTTTATTGGAATCATAGAATAATCAAACAGCATGTTAGCAGGCTACCGCAAGGAGATAAAATGGAACAACAGCATAAAATTAGAATGGCTGACTGTAGCTGTGGTCAAGTTAATTTGGTTTGTCGTGGAGAACCTGAGCGTAGTTCAGTTTGTCAGTGTTTTGAATGCCAGATGGAACGCTATCTTTAGTTATCTTTGATCAACTTTTGACTTCGATTTTCCTATCGACAAACACGAACTCGCTCTATAATTGCGCCTTAGATCTAAGGAGCAACTTTTGATTTCCAAACTTCCACGCTGGGTAGAATATGGAGCGTTTCTACTCGCCTTACTCGCAGGCATTGTAAACGCAATAGGATTGCTAGGTTTTCAACATCAGGCTGTATCGCATATTTCTGGTACCGTCACCCTGCTTGGCACCTTAATCGAAGCCTTTGATCAGCAAACAGGCCACCTTTTACTTATCTTACTGAGCTTTCTGATTGGCGCGGTGCTAAGTGGTATTTTTATTAAGAGTACGGCACTCAAACTCGGGCGACGCTATGGCGTGGCACTCTGCTTTGAAAGCTTGCTGCTTTTTGGCGCTTACATTCTGTTGCAAGAAAACATCACCGCAGGGCAATACTTAGCTTCCGCTGCTTGTGGTTTACAAAACGCGATGATCACAACGTTTAGCGGAGCAGTGGTACGCACGACGCACATGACCGGCATCATCACTGACCTTGGCATCATGATTGGCGCGAAGCTTCGGGGTGAATCATTCGATTATCGCAAAGCGAAACTCTTCATGTTTATCTTCTGTGGATTTTTATCCGGTGGCATCATCGGTGCCAAGCTGTTCGCATATTATGCAATCGGTGCTCTTGCTGCTCCAATCATACTTGCTCTATGCCTTGCGATAGCTTACTGGGTCTTCATTTCAAGCCATCCAACTCGCGCTCAACCCTAATTGACACTTGAAACATTAGAGCAAATAATTTAACACCCACGACACATTTAACCATCAACGGTAAAATAAATGACATTTTTCGTTGAATATTTAGCGATTTTTATTGAATAGTATTGCAAGAACTATGAAAAGCCATTAACCTTGCTCAGATTTGATAATATATGGATGTTTAGTGAATAACTATGCCAACAAGGTTGGTTTAGATATTACACTAGTTGTAACTCGAGAAACTTATGCAAGACAGCGCACAAACGATGAAGCAAGTGAATAGTAAAGGCAATTTTGGGATGTTTTTTATTCCATCCCTACTTGGCCTTTTTGTTTTTATGGCACCGATTAGCTATCAGGGTGATATTACCATCCCTGTGGCTGTATTAGCTAAATCCATCCAAGCCGTATTTGGCGATTACCTAGTTGCTATGGTCACAACGATCATCGCATTTATGGCTGCAGCCTCAGCTTTATGTCGAATTAAGACTCCCGCTTTTATTGCCAAGAGTAATTTCTTAAACAGCTTGTTTAACCCAAGTCCATTGTGGCTGGCGGTACGCTTGATTGGCGGTGCAGCTGTTGTAATGACGTTTTTCCAAATTGGTCCTAAAGCAATTTGGGAAGAGAACACTGGCGGCTTAGTACTTGAAGGTTTGCTTCCTACTCTATTTTCAGTGTTCATTTTCGCAGGCTTACTCCTTCCTCTACTCCTTAATTTTGGCCTGTTAGAGCTATTCGGTACTCTTCTTAGCAAAGTTATGCGTCCTGTGTTCAACCTACCGGGTCGCAGTGCTATCGACTGTATGGCTTCATGGCTAGGCGATGGTTCAGTAGGTATTCTTCTGACCAGCAAGCAGTATGAAAACAAATTCTACACCCAACGCGAAGCGGCAGTTGTAGGTACAACTTTTTCTGCGGTTTCCATTACCTTTAGCCTTGTTGTTATTGCTCAAGTGGAGTTGGAACATCTGTTCTTGCCTTTCTATGGCGCTATCTGTTTGGCTGGTATCATCGCAGCGGTGATCATCCCTCGCCTTCCACCACTTAGCTACAAAAAAGATGCCTTCATCGATGGCTCTAAGCCAAGTGAAGATGCAGATGCAATCCCTGAAGGTCACACAAGTTTTTCTTGGGGTATGGAACTGGCACTTAACAAAGCGAGCCAAGTTAAGTCGGTTAAAAGTGTATTCCAAGAAGGCGTCCACAATGCTATCGATATGGTATTTGGCGTACTGCCTGTTGTTATGGGCTTGGGCACTATCGCGCTAATTATCGCTGAATACACTTCGGTATTTAGCTTCTTAGGCCAACCTTTTATCCCATTCCTTGAGCTACTCGGTATTCCTGAAGCAGCCGCGGCATCCGAAACCATGGTTGTAGGCTTTGCTGACATGTTTATCCCTGCAATCCTAGCAGCATCAATAGACAACGAGATGACTCGATTTGTTATCGCAGCGATGTCTGTTACTCAGTTAATTTACATGTCTGAAGTGGGTGCTCTGCTGTTAGGTAGCCGTATCCCTGTGAATATCTTTGAGCTGTTCGCAATCTTCATTTTGCGCACTCTTATCACATTACCTGTTATTGCAGCGGTTGCTCACCTGATTTTCTAATCCGCACCGTTTCTGTCGTGATGAACAAAGCCCCTTTTAGGGGCTTTGTTCATCATATCCAACAGCACCCTCGTCATCTCTCACTGTTCGCCTAAAAGCTTTCTAATCCATCAGTTCTCATAATATAATTAATGATATTTATCTAAATAATCCAAGGAGAGCTTATGAGGTGGTATTGGGCTGCATTGTTGTCCTCGATTTTGAGTTTCCAAACATTGGGCTCTCAGTTGGTCATTCGTGCAGCAGATCAACAACCTATTGTTCTTACCCATGAACAAGTCACATCTCTCTTTCCACCAACGAGCTTTACCACCAGCCTACCTTGGTTCGAAGATAAGAAAGACATTACTGGATTCAAGGTTTCTGATCTCCTAACACACCTTGGAATTAACGACGCTTTTTCTGTCTCTTTCCTTGCACTCAATGACTACGCGGCTAGCTCACAAATCAAAGATATCAAAAAGTATCAGCCTATTGTGGCGTATCAGATAGACAATCAACCCATTAAAGTTAGAAATAAAGGTCCTTATTGGCTGGTCTTTAATTTAGACCAATACCCAGAAATTGATAATGCTGTTTTCCACGCTCAAATGGTGTGGCAAATAGACGAGATACTCATACATAGAAACCAAGATGTGGCAGCGCAATAATTACAACCAATCATCCGCTATTCTCAAAAGGGCCAAGTATTTACTGCTCTTGCTCAGTCTTGTGGTCATCATCGCGAATCTCTACTTTCTTAGTGCGACTCGACAACACGCTCAGTCCTACAGCGAACAGCAAAATCAAGCTACATGGTTTTTATTCCAACTGAGTAAGGAGTTTTCGGAGCTCAATTCCATTCTTCCTTTTGCGGCAACGGATGAGGATTATCATCAACGAGCCCTGCTTAAGTACGAGCTCACTTGGAGTCGTTTTGATCTCCTTCTGACCAGTAGAGAAGCGGATACCTACATTGCGTTACCGGGAGCAAGAGTTTTCTTTTCGACACTCTTTAGCCAATTCAAAGCACTCGAATCCCGTCTCGAACTTCTTAATCATCCTGATTACGTAGAGAAGGTCAGTGACGAGTTCAACATTCTTTACATGTCTATGATTCAGTATGTAAACACCAATTTTCGCATCAAGAGTCCGCTCTATCGCGATCAGATGAAGCAAGCACAGAATCTTAACGATATACAGTTTGCCTCCTTGATGTTGCTTGTGTTGTGCGTCTGTCTAGCAATGTACATCTTCCATAAAGAGTCGGAGTACCATAAGCAACTCTCTCTCACAGATTCGCTAACAGGTATTGCTAATCGTTTGGCGATGTTTAGTGAATTAAAACGGAGAACAGATTCTGATACACCATTCAGTATTTTGCTACTTGACCTAAATAAATTTAAGCAAATCAACGATTATCATGGACACTATGCTGGGGATCAGGTACTTCAAGCAATCACTAGGCGCTTAAGTCGTCTCGGGCTAGAATGCTACCGAATTGGTGGTGATGAATTTGCCGTCATATCAAATCAAACTGATCTGGCTGTAATAAATAAGACAATCGATACAATCCATCAAAACGTATTCAAACCCATTAAAATCAAAGATGGCACGCAATTCGAATTAACCACTAGCATCGGTATCGCTCGATATCCAGAAGATTCACTTAATGTCGCTGAGTTGTTAACCCATGCAGACCTAAGCATGTATTCCGACAAACGATCACACGAAATACATGCCGTCAGCAATCACTAATTGAGACCTCTCGCCCTAACCAATGCTGATCTTAGGTCGTACTTTTCTATAATCCGGTAAGCGGTCGCTCTTGATATTCCTAAATATTTCGAGGCTTCTAGGACATTACCTTCATAAAGGAGTAAGGCATCACGTAAGCTTTCACCTTTATGACCGTTGGTAGATGTAGAAAGCTCTACATTGTCGGATATATCAAGATCTTGTGCTGAAATCACTCCAATATCGTTCATCAGCACGGCACGCTTAACAATATTGATTAGTTCCCTTACATTTCCCGGCCAATGGTACCCAAGCAATCTTTGCCTTGCTCCCTCATCAAAATGAGAGACGTTACAATTATATTCAGCACTAAACTTTTTCATAAAAAATTCAGCCAAGACTAATATGTCCTGATCTCGCTCTCTTAACGCTGGTACATTAACCCGAAGCACATTCAATCTAAAGTAGAGATCTTGTCGAAAACGGCCTTCCCTAATCGCTTGTTCCAAATCAACGTGAGTTGCCGCAACCACCCGCACATTTACCCTGACCGGCTCATGACCTCCTAGTACGTCGATCGTTCCTTCTTGAAGAAACCGCAGCAAATTGGCTTGCTGAGTTAGGGGCAAGTCACCAATTTCATCCAAAAATAGTGTGCCATTATGTGCTAGCGCAATTTTACCCGTCCGGCTTGTGCTGGCTCCTGTGAAAGCCCCCTTTTCATGACCAAATAACTCAGAATGAACTAACTGTTCATTCAAAGCACCACAGTTCACCGCTACAAATGCCTCATTCGCTCGTGAGGATGCATCATGAATAGCTCTAGCAACTAATTCTTTACCTGTACCACTTTCACCACAAATTAGAGTGTTAACGTCCGTTGGCGCAACTTTGCCTATTTGTCGTTTCAGACGATGTACAACAGGAGAGTCACCAATCAACGCTGTCGTCTTAACTTCAACAACATTTACTTTCGATTTTGTCAGTGAGTTGCTCTTCAAATCGAGCATTCCTAGTTGATGACCTAGAGTTTTCACTACCATTTCTTTAGGCAAAGGACTGGTGTAATAATCAACACAATAGTATGAAATATAGTTGAGATCTTCACAGGTCATCAGCTCTCTTTGATATTTGTCCAAGTAAGCAATAGTGCGAACTCCCAAGCCGATTCCATGGAGTACTTCTAATTGTTTACATTGGTATCGACCACATGAAAAGTCGAATACAACCACAAGTCTGTGTACATTCTTTAATATCTCTTTCGCAGTATCAACCGATGCTACAATTCGATAACTCCACCCCTGAGCAGACAAAATTCCTGACCATAGTTGATGATCACGCGAAATAACTAATATCGATACGGCTTGTTCTTCTCGCATAATAATACCTTCATCACCTTTAGAATCGGTAAGGGAAGCGAATGCTGATTGCGTAATCAGCAGCATCATCACTTAAACCAGAACTTACTTGTGTCACCATACTCAAGTTCTTGGTCAAAGCCATGGTTGAACCAATACCCAAAGTGGCACTATTGCCATCGCTGCCGATAACTTCTACCCAATCCCCTCCATCAAGTCTTTGTTTAGAGGTATTGCTCATAGATTGACTAAAGTTAATTGCGAGGCTCATGCGTTCGCTTATAGCAAAAGCCACGCCCAGACCATAATCCCAGCTATCACCAAGCTTAACGCTGCCAGACTGATTACCTGCTGCACTGCTGATGTCGTCAAACTGTTCTTCTAACTGGTGAGTATAATTAAGGTTTAAGAATACGATGGCAGGGTCGTAGGTTTTAACAATCGAGATCCCGGTACCTAACCCCCACACACCATTACCCGTTGGCAGGTCATCGGGAACGTTAAGGTTGCCAGACTGGGATGATGAGGTCGCGATACCATATGGATCTTTACCGGTTGGTGCGGTCACCCGAAAGTTCCATACTAAATCAGGCGAGTCTGTGGTCTCTTTTAGAACACGGTAGTATATACCTGCACTGATATCCCCAATGCCCGAACTCGATACCTTGCCTGATTCTAAACCGTCGCTAGAGTTATTCTGACCCACAGTTTCATAATCTGACCAGCGGTAAACCGTCGGAATACTGAGTTCAGCCTGCCAGCGATCATCGATAGTGTAACGTCCAGAAAAGTCTAAGTTGAAGGTGTTAGAACGCACTCTATCTAAGTTGATATCACCAAGGAAAATTGAATCAAGAGCTAGGAAGCCGCTTAATGCAAGATCCTTGCGGTCAAAGTAGCTGTAACGAAAAGCAGTTTCCAGTGTGAACTTACGTGTAAAGACGTTACCGGCTTCTTGGTAGACATCTTCTGCACTGCGGCTTTTCTGGCTTGAATCTTGAGGCTTAGTTGCATTGATCGGTGTAGCTTTCGAAGCTTGAGAGTTAGCAGTTTGAGTCTCAGGGCGAACTGACTGCGAAGCTCCAACTGTCGAATCGATGGCAACTTTCTCGGGACGCGATAGGACGTTTTCTTCCTTATCACCATTAAGTTGAGATTTCATCTCCGCGGAAACGCGCTGATTCTTTTTAACTAGGCTATCAATATTTCCCTGATGATTGATTAGCACTTGTTGATGATTGTTGACGGCTTGGATAACCTGTTGCATGACCTGTTGCTGCTGTTGCAGTTGAGCCCTTAAAGCTTCATTTGCCGCTTTTTGCTCAGCCAGTTGCAAGGATAACGCGTCCACTTGATCATTGGCATGCAGATGCATGACAGGGCTGCTAGTTGCGATCAGGCAACTTATCGTAAGCGAGCTCCTTTTCATATTCACCTCCCGGATATGAACTCGCTTGATGTTAAGTTAATTTATAATTATTTACTGTTTCAAAAGTGAGATATCAATAAGAAGCGCATGCGGTTTGCTTATAATCCCTTTAATAGTGAATGAGATACCATCAAGTCTCGACTTTGCTTCCACGAGTCGGGAATCTTCACCTCCATTAACATTTGGTTCTGAACCACCAAATCGTCACCTTTGAGTTTTATACCTTGATAGGCTCCATGTGCCGATTTCAGGCTACGAATTTCTTGGATTGCTATGCTTTCTCCGATGGTCACTTTATATCCGACACGGTTCTCACCACCAGAGACTTGGTAATACTCTACTTGCGACGACTCCGTTAGCGACTTCGACGTCAACCTACTGCTATCCACCAGCTTTAACTCAGAGTCATTGCTTGCAGCATTGCCATTACCCGCTATCTGAACGAGTTGCACCATTCCCGAGCCATTTCCATGGATACCATTGTCATTAATGCTGTTTTGTAAATCACTGCCATCTAATGGAGTAACACTAACATTGTTGCCATTTACGACAACATCCATGCCAGCTGTACCTGATGAATTCGAATCGCTCCAATGGGTGATCATTCGTACCCCAAAATAGAGATCCTCTCCAGAACGCGCGACTCGATACTTACCACGCATCGTCGATAGTTGCTGCTCATCTACCAAGGTTGCTTGCATTGATTGCCAGTCAACCGCCGCATTAGCCTGAAAGCAGGTAAACAGACAAGCTGCCAAACATTTGATCTTCATTGTGTTTCCCTTTTAGAACAACTCCGATGCATTGAAGCCAAAATCCATTAAGTTAAAGGCCGTTACCGGAGCAAACTGATCCTCCAGGGAACGTACCGTGAGCGGTGGAGAAGGCATGGCTAAAGGTGAGCTTTGATCATACCCCTGACCAACCACGGCCAGAACGACTCCTTGCCAACCCTGAGTAAACTGTTCAACAGACATAGTCAGGTTGCCGAGTGCAGGGTCTGCAATATAGACATTGCCACTCTTATCCACTCTCTTTAGCACGACAAAATGACGGTATCCTTTAATGTCTAGCAAGACGATGGTTGGAATAGGCAAGGCACTAAGCTTATCCGCCGGAATATTGTAACCTTGAACCCTCATGCCCAATCCTTGTTCGACATAGTTTTTGATGTCCAACATTGAAAAACCAAGCTTTCTCGCCGCTGTCGCATCCGATACCTGAAACATTCCGTTCATTACCTTTTGTTCATCGGTATCGATGTTGTATCCATAACGAAGCAAGGTAGCTAGTGAGGCGGCACCACAAGAAAAGTCGGTTTGTTGTCGTACGATATTTAGAAACTTTCTCTCTTTGATGCTGACAACTTCCTTGTGCATCGAACCTACCCCAGGTACCAAACCATCAAGGTAAACCGTGGCCGCTTGAGTCAGGGTCGACAGACATAATCCAACAGTCAAAAGACAAAATTTCATACTTATCCTTAAGCTTAAAAGGATGCCCTCCGAAGAGGGCATTTCGATATTTACACCATGTCGTTAGTTGCCGCGTGAAGCGACAAGCGTAACATTGTTGCTTTGCAAGTTGCCTAAGCCTGATGCTACGTTAACGCCGATAACACCTTTAGCACCGTTATAGCTGTTTGTGATTGTCGCTGTATTGCCTACGCTGACCAGGTCACTGTTAGTACCAGTACCGTTATCAGACACTGCAAACTTACTTAGCTGTACACTCTCAACAGTAAGACCAGCGAATTCAGCCATGCCGTCCACATTGACTGCGCCAGTTGTTGTTCTGGTTGCAGCTCCATTGGCAAACGAACCTTGAATGTTAGCTGCTACAGCCGGACCAGAGGTATTGCCATCAGCTATTTGCATTGCAACATTATTGCTTTGACCATTCGCAACACCGACCGCCATGTTGGTACCAATCACACCCGTCGCACCGTTGAATGCATTGCTACCAAGTACTGCTGTATAAGCACCTGTGGCGTTGTAATTTACTTCATTAATAACCGCCGCTTGAACATTAATTGCGCCGGTAGGAGCCCCTGCGTTTGTACCCGTTACTGAAGCCGCAACATTGTTTGCCTGAGCATTTAACTGGCCTGAAGCTATATTGACACCTAGGATGCCTTTCGCGTCTTTAAATGAGTTCGACAGAGTCGCTTCACTTGCAAACAGCTCATTAGTCACAGTCATTGGATTGTTGGTACCCGTATTACCAGTACCTGCACCATTTAGCTGCGCGCCAATAACCTGAGCACTACCCGCAACCGCTACTGACGGCTGACCATCGTTTGAAGAAAGTGCTACGTTGTTGGTTTGAGCGTTTGCCTGACCAGAAGACACGTTCGCGCCAACAATGCCTTTAGTACCATTATTGAACGATTCGGTTAGTGTCGCGCTATTTTCGAAACCACTTCCTAGCGATACATCCACTTCATCGAACTCTTGCAGACTAACTGCCGCCGCTGCTAATGTGCCATCTTGCGCACCGGATTGACCGTCAGCCGCCATCGCCACATTGTTCGATTGCGCGTTAGCCTGCCCAGCAGTAACGTTAGCACCAATTACACCACTTGCTTTAGCAAACGAACCTGTAAGTGTTGCAACATTTTCCGAAACCGTATCACTCGCTCCTAACGTCACATCACTACCATCAATCTCTTGAATGCTTGCCGCTAGCACACCACTAAAGCTTGATGTCGTGTCAATACCGTCCTGTTTAGAGAATGGGTTAGTTTCACCACCGCCAGAGCCATTACTAATTGCCACATTGTTAGCTTGCGCGTTAGTTTGGCCTGAAGACAGGTTAACTCCAACAACACCCGACACACCTGTGAATGAGCCAGCTAGCGTTGCTTGGTTCGAAACGGCAATGCCTTCTTGGATATCCGAAATGGTATTATTACTGATGACATCCTGATTTGATGCGGCAATAACTGAGCCAGCTCCCGCACCGTCATCCGATGACTCATCTAAAGCAATAGCGACGTTATTCGCTTGAGCATTGCCTTGACCTGCTGCGTTATTCACGCCAACCACGCCAGATGCTCCATTAGTGAATGAGCTCTTAATTGACGCTGTATTGCTGATAGGAGCTTCGCTACCTTGATCGATGTTATTAGTATTCCCAACAACCGATTGATCTGAGCTAGCTTTGGCTTTGATTAAATCGCCCTGAGAGTCATCTTGCTGATTGCTTGCATATAAACCAAGTGCAACGTTGTTACTTGCTGCATTAGCTTGGCCCGACGTGACGTTCACGCCAACCACACCACTGACTCCACCCTTAAACGAACCATCAATCGATGCATTGTTATCGATATAGCCATTACCACTTGCAAAGACATCATTTGAAGTCACGGCTTGCTCACTGGTTGCTTCAACTTGAAGTGCATCTGCTGTAGATTCATTCTGGTCGTTATACGAAGCCAAGGCGACGTTATTAGATTGCACATTCGACTGACCTGACGCCACATTGACACCCATGATGCCTGAAACGTCACTCGAGAAGTTAGAACTAATAGTTGCGCTTGACGTTAAGTCCGATTCACTGTCCGGTGAAATGTTTGACTGAGTGACGTTTTGTGTACTCTCCGCCACTGCTTCAGAAGAGTCGACATCACCGTATGCACTGCTCATTGCAACATTGTTGGTTTGAGCATTGCCTTGACCTGCTGCGATATTCGCGCCAGTAATACCGGTAATATTATCTAGTGCATTACCAGTTAATGTCGCGTTTGAAGTTGCTTCGTAGTTCCCCGCTCCCTCTGTCGCCATGGCGTTGCCTGAAACTGTTTGCTCAGAATTAGCCTTAACAATTCCACTAGTTCCAGACTGTGAGTCTATCCATCTTGCAACTGAGGCAACACTCACCTGGTTAGACTGGGCATTGAACTGACCAGCTGCAGCGTTAGCGCCTACGATGCCTTGTGAACCAGAGAAAGAACCTTTATTAATAGTGGCATTGTTGGTCACCTGACCAAAGCTATCGTCTTGCGTCTGAGTTAATGTATTAGATGTGACAGATTGAGTTGACGATGCAACCACACTGACAGCATCAACAGGTCCGTTACCATTAGGCTCAGTCACCGCTACCGCAACGTTGTTGGTTTGAGCATTATTTTGTCCCGCGGCAGCGTTAGCACCAACGATACCATTCGCACCAACAAAACTCTTTGAAATAGTGGCATCATTGGTTGATGGGTTATTGTTGTTACCATCGTTATTGGTATAGCTTACAGAGTTGTTTTGTACACTTTGCTCGGCAAGGGCATTGACGTTGACTGTACTACCAGTATCTGGATCAGGTAGCGCCGTCACACCTAGCGATACATTGTTACTTTGTGCATTAAGATCGCCGGAAGCCACGTTAAGACCGAAAATGCCTTTCACAGCGTTAAACACATTATCGATCAGTGAAGTGTTGTTTTGGAATTGATGCGGGTCGCCATCAACAGTTACACTATTTCCATCCAGAGTCTGTTTACCTTTCGATGTCAGAGTAACGCTTGTCACTTCAGTCTGGTTATCTAAAGGTTGCTTGTTGTTAGTGTTAGCAGGTAGTCCATCAACACCTAATGTCTCACCAATATTTGCAGCTGGATTTCCTTCAGAAGGATCACCTGAACCAACAGTAACAAAGTTGGCTAAAGCGACAGAGTTCGCTTGTTGGTTAGCCATTCCTGAAGTAACGTTAGCCCCACCAATGCCATTAGCACCTTTAAACGCGCCACCCTGAACTTTTGCGACATTGTCCGCACCCAGTGAGTTCACCGTGTTTCCTTCAACCTCACCACCATCAGTGCGGGCAAGTCCAAGGTATTGTTCAGAGGCTGCTGTCAATGTTAGTTCGCTAGCATCTTCGGCATTACCCATAGCAACATTATTGGTCTGCAAGTTTGATACACCCGCAGCAACGTTTGTGCCGATAACGCCTTTGGCACCCTTAAATGCACCGTCTAAAGTTGCACTGTTGTCATTATCGCCACCAAAGTCTTTTTTCATCGACAGGTTTTCACCACTGCTGGCTTGCGCAGAGCCAGCTCTAACTGAAGCAGCCTCATCTAAATTACCTTCAGCACGTGTACCCATAGAGGCTTGGTTGCTACCTTGGTTATAAAATCCCGCAGCAACGTTTGAATGCACAACCCCTCTTGCATCATCAAATGCACCACTGCTTAATGAGGCGTTATTTGTGATTCCCGTATCGGAAACACCTGGAGCATTAAATGTTACATCCACCCAGTTGTCCGCAGAAACCTGTAAATTATTGGCCTCTACTTCAAGCCCATCTGCATAGGCAGGCGCAGATAGGATCGTTCCGATGATTACCGCTAACGGTACCTTATTCCATTGTTTTTCCATGGTGTTTTTTCCTCATTTCATTGAGATTAATTTATGGTTGTTGGCATTTGGAATGTATTGCGCACGGTATTGCCACTACCGGCGATTTGGCTCATTTGAATAACTCCGCTAGCTCCGTTTAGAGCAAGTGGAGCGATGTCGACTGAAAGGTCATCACCTTTCTCTGAATATCCTCTATCAGAGATCGCTGCTGACTGAGAGCTGAGATCAGCCACTTCCCAGCTCACTTCAGAGCTAGGGGCGAAAATGATGATGTTGTGCTGTTGATTACTGTTACCAGCCGCTAGGTTGGCACTGATATAGCCACCAGCACTATCGAATGCAGCTGATTCAATAGACGCCGAAGCAGAAGAAGCGATCTTTGAACTTTGTGTTGAAGAGATGATAGTTAACTCATAGTCACCCTGAACTGAGTAGACAAAGTTACTGCTTTGAACATTGTGCTCACCAGCAGCGATATTGACGGCAATAGCCCCTTCCGCCCCTTGAAACGTAGACGGACCTAAAGTGACTAACTCTTGTGCTGAGAGTTGAAGGCTAAATAAACTTGTTATTATCAGAATTACTTTTTGCATTATCCCTAACCTGAAGCCAATTCGGATTCACATTAGGTAGAGCAACGCTCATGCCAAAAAATAAACAACTAAAAATCAACATCTTATGATAGAAACTTAGATATACCAGTCTCAGATGAGACAGTGTAGTGAGACAGGTGAGACACATGTGAAACAGCCATTTCTTTCTTAAAGACATAAAAAAGCCCCTCAAATGAGGGGCAAAGTTCCATCGCTTATAGTTATAATTTTTGTGCCAGTAACTGGTTAGCCGAAGTCACCATTGACATAACCTCTTGTGCGGTCGTCTTTTGGCTCACTGAAAATAATCTGCGTATCATTGTGTTCTACAAGTTCACCCATGAGGAAGAAGGCCGTGCGATCTGAGATTCGACGCGCTTGTTGCATTGAGTGAGTCACGATGACAATGGTGTAGTTCTTTTTCAGCTCTTCCATCAACTCTTCTATTTTGTGCGTCGCGATTGGGTCTAAGGCTGAAGTAGGTTCATCCATCAGAATAACATCAGGTTCCATCGCAATGGTACGTGCGATACAAAGACGTTGCTGCTGGCCACCAGACAAGCCAAACGCATGGGACTTAAGACGATCTTTCACTTCATCCCACAACGCCGCGCCGCGCAATGAACGTTCGACCACTTCATCAATATGCTTTTTGTCTTTAATCCCCTGAGCACGTAAGCCATAAGCGACATTTTCGTAGATGCTCATTGGGAATGGATTTGGCTTTTGGAACACCATTCCTACTTTTATACGTAGGTCTGCAACATCGATATTACCGTAGATATCGTCGCCATCCATCTCTAGACGACCGGTAATCTTAACCCCTTCAATCAGATCGTTCATACGGTTAAGGCAGCGTAATAATGTTGACTTACCACAGCCAGAAGGACCAATCAGCGCCGTTACCTGACGTTCTGGTACAGGTAAGTTAATCGATTTTAGGGCTTGGTTTTCACCATAAAAAAGATCTAGGTTTTCAATATAAAATTTGTTCATTTTCTTAATCTCTTAAATTCTGTAATTCGTGTTTAACTTGTGCTGAAAGGGTTAATACGTCGCTTTATTAAAGTAGCTCGCAATAAATTTCGTTGCCGTATTGATCAGTAAGACCACAACAATCAGCACTGTCGCTGTACCGTATGCCTGATTCCACTCATCAATAGTGAACAGCTCGGTAGTTAGCTTATAAAGGTGAACCGTCAGCGTGCGTCCCGAATCCAGTAAAGAATCAGGGATTCGCGCAACCATACCTGCTGTTAAGAAAACAGGCGCAGATTCACCAATTACACGACCAATACTCAGAATGACCGAAGTTAAGATACCTGGTGTCGCACTTGGTAAGATAAGACGCCAAATAGTGTAAATTTTTGAAGATCCCAATGCATAAGAGCCTTCACGATAAGTTTGAGGCACTGCCATGAGTGCTTCTTCCGTAGTACGGATAATCACCGGAAGAATAAGAATACTTAGAGTCAAAGCACCCGATAGAATCGAGAAACCCAAGCCAAGGATCGCCACAAAGAATGTCATACCAAATAGACCAAAGATGATCGATGGAATACCTGCTAATGACTCGGTACAGAAACGAATTACTTTAACTAGACGACTTCCGACTTTGGCATACTCAGTTAGGTAGATTGCCGTCATAATGCCAAGTGGTGCAGCTACAGCGATCGATGCGATGACCATATATATGGTCGACACAATCATAGGAAAAATACCTTTCTCCTCACCCGTTGCGGTGTAGCTATCGCTAATGAATGCCCAATCTACGTGCTTTAGCCCGTTCGACAGAATGTACCAAATAATCCAAAACAGGAATCCAACGGTAAGTGCGGCAGAAGCCCAAACAAAAGCATTCAAGATATTATCTTTTGTCTGACGCGCCTTTTTCAGCTTTGCAGTGTCCATTTGCGAGACCTTTGACTGATTAGGTGATGATTTAATAACAGACATGATTATTACCTCGCCTTCTCGCGGTTCAGGTAAAGCAGAACGGCATTAAGAGACATAATAAATACCAGTAGAACAACACCTGTAGCGTATAGAGCGTTGGCGTGTACACCACTTGCGTAAGACATTTCGATTGCAATATTAGCAGTCAGTGTACGTGCTGAATCGAGGATACCTTCTGGCATCGCAGGGGCGTTACCCATCACCATAATGATCGCCATTGTTTCACCTAACGCTCGGCCGATACCTAATATCACACCTGTCATAATACCGCTACGCGCAGCTGGAACTAGCAGTTTGAAAATAGTAAATATTTTCGAGGCACCAAGTGCTAATGAGCCTTCTTTGTAGGTACGTGGAACCGCACGAATGGACGTTTCAGATACGGTGATAACAGTAGGAAGAATCATCACACCAAGTACGATAATACCCGCCAAAATCGTGTTACCCGCAGGCACATCAAAGATTTCTTGAATCAGCGGAACGATGATGACCAAACCAAAGAAACCATAAACCACAGAAGGGATGCCCGCGAGTAGCTCTACCGCAGGGCGAATAATATCCGCCACACGCTTTGGTGCGATTTCAGCAATATAGATTGCCGTTAAAACACCGATAGGAACCCCTACCACAACCGCACCTAAGGTAGAAACCACAGAGGCGACAATCATGGTTGCCACACCATACAGTGCAGGTGGTAACCAATCTTGTCCAAGCACGATGCCAGAAGCACCCGCTTCTTGGAACGCAGGGATACTTTCTTTAACGATGAAGTAAGCGATAACCGCTAGAGAGACAAT
Source organism: Vibrio sp. M250220 (assembly GCF_036533795.1). Classification (NCBI taxonomy): domain Bacteria; kingdom Pseudomonadati; phylum Pseudomonadota; class Gammaproteobacteria; order Vibrionales; family Vibrionaceae; genus Vibrio; species Vibrio sp. M250220. Next base: position 71,076 of record NZ_JATABI010000011.1, read on the forward strand.
ACCGATAACCGCACTGGTAAGAAATAGTCCGTGGAAAATTCGTTCTTTCCAATCCACACGCTTTTTAGCGCGCAGACCTGGCTTATTCAATTGAGTCAATTCAGTATTCATAAGCTTTTCACTATTTGCGATGGTCATATGAAAATCTCGCAGTTCGAGCTGCAAAGCAGAGTCGAAATGGATTGAAAACGCTCAGCCCGAAAAAGTCGGCTGAGCAAAGTTAAGGGGGCCAACTGAGATTAGTTAACTGAGATGTAGCCTTTTTTGCCTACTAGATTTTGTGCTTCAGGCGTCACCATCCAATCTAGGAACTTTTGAGTTTCTGCTGATGGTTTACCTTCTTTGTAAAGAACTAGGAATGGGCGTGCAACTTTATAAGAGCCGTTCTTAACATTGTCCACATTTGCCGGTACACCATCGATTGAGAGTGCATTGACTGTGTTATCTACTGTACCCAAAGAGATATAACCAATCGCGTAAGGGTTTGAAGCAACCATTGTTTTTAGTGCACCGTTACCATTTGCCACTTGTGCACGCTGAGAGATTGCAGAAACACTCTTACCAGAAACTTTCTTCTTAAGTTGCATGATGTCTTCGAAAGCACCACGTGTGCCAGACGCTGTATCACGAGTGATCGCGACGATTGGCTTATCTGCACCACCAACATCTTTCCAGTTAGTGATTTCGCCTTTATAAATAGCCGTTACTTGTTCGCCAGTTAACATTTCTAAACCATTCTTTGGGTTAACGACAACTGCGATGCCGTCTAGCGCGATTATTAATTCTTTAAGAGCAGGTTCTTTTTCAGAATCTTTTAGGTTACGCGAAGACATGCCTAAATCCGCGCTGCCATTTTTGGCCGCTTTAACACCCGCAGAAGAACCAGGTCCTTGTACTTCAATAAAGATGTTTGGGTTTGTTTTCATGTATGTTTCAGAGAAAACTTCCATCAGTGGAGTTACGCTGCTAGAACCTACAGCAGAGATCGTTTCCTTAGCAGAAACTGAAGTCACTGCCATTGCGCCTAGAAGTGCGATTGCACCGATTACTGTCTTTTTCATCACATTATCCTTAAGTGGCGTTATTGCCGTTGTGTTTAACTTGAACGCTGCCCACTTTAGGACTCAAATATGACAGTTGTGTTTCACTTAGTTGAAGCCTCTATGACAAAGGTGAAAATCTTTCAATACTCAAAATAAAACCTGATTACCCCCGACTTTCAGCCATACTAAAAGCGTCTATACTTAATGTATTGTTATGGGAGGGTTTGGTATGCCAAAGAATCAGATTCAATTCCAAGGTGGGATTTCTATTCCTCGATTTCTAAGTCTTTATGGCACAGAAGAAC
>NZ_JATABI010000012.1:0-137063 GCF_036533795.1 Vibrio sp. M250220
TGTAATAACACTAACTCTTAGTCAAAAAGCGTGCCAAAATTAAAATGTATATATTTCAACAATTTAAGCATTTGTTAATATACAAGCTGAGCAACTTTTTGCTCGAATCGAGCAAGATCTTGCCCAGATCGAGCAAAAAGTTGCCCGGAAGCAAGAAATGCACCGAGGAGACTGTGAATTATCACAAATTATGAAAAATCAGAAAATACCCCACTGCTATAGAGGGGTCGTTCGCAACAGTATGGTTTGCTATCCAGTGTGTTGCGAACACGTTAAGTGATAGGAGTTACTGTGACCGGTGGCTTTTTGCTTTTGTTCTTACTGAGAAGGGAAACAGACTCCAGTACCACCCAAACCACAGTAGCCGTCGGGATTTTTAGCCAGATATTGCTGGTGGTAGTTCTCTGCGTAATAGTACTTACCCGCGGGCAGAATCTCAGTGGTGATCGATTGCACATCGTCACCCAGTAGAGCTTGGTAAGCCTGTTTGGAAGCACTGGCGGTTTGATACTGTTCGTCACTATATACATAAATAGCAGATCGGTATTGAGTGCCGAGGTCATTACCTTGACGCATACCTTGAGTAGGATTGTGTTTTTCCCAAAAAGCATGCAACAGTTGTTCAAAAGAGATCACTTGAGTATCAAAGACAACACGAACGACTTCAGTATGTCCTGTCTGACCACTACATACTTCTTGATAAGTTGGATTCGGTGTGAAACCACCAGAATAGCCGACCGATGTGCTGACTACGCCATCGAGTTGCCAAAAAAGTCGTTCAGCTCCCCAAAAACAGCCCATACCAAATAGAACTTGTTCGCAACCTTGTGGAGGTTCAGCGGTCAAACTGGATTGATTGACGAAATGACTATCGTCAATGGTGAGTGGTGTGTTTCTGCCTGGCAGCGCTTCTTGCGCGGTAATCATAGTTTGTTTGTTGAGCATCGTGAGTTTCCTTGCTGTGTATTATGAGATAGACCGCCTAGTTGACTGTTTTCATACAGACTTATTTTTTTTCAGGCGTTATTATTGCCTAACGTTATGGAGATAGATAATTAAGCATGATCATCAAACCTTTACCAGTCCTAATCACCCTAGCTTCACTCACGTTTCCAGTGTGGGCAAATGAAGTTGATCTCAAGATCAATGGTGTCGATGGTGTACTATTGGACAATGTAGAAGCTTATCTATCTTCGATTCCTGAACAAGACTATGAAGTCAGCCTTAGGTTTAAAGCACGTTTAGAGCGTAACTTCACTGAATCACTAAATGCACTGGGTTACTACCATCCTAGTTACGATTTTAAAGTCTCTGATGATCAAAAACTGGTGACCGTTAATATTGATCCTGGCCCAGTAACGACCATAGCGCAGTTGGATATCCAGATAACAGGTGAAGCAGAGAATGATCCTGAGTTTCAAGCCTTGATTGAGAAAAGTGGTTTGCAGCAGGGGAGTGCTCTGCAACACAATCATTATGACTCACTCAAAAGTTCGATTCGTAACCTTGCCTTGCAGAGAGGGTATTTCGAAGGCGAGTTTACGCAGAGCCGTCTCGAAGTTGCCCCTAGCCTAAATCAGGCGTTTATCCGACTCGAGTTTAATAGTGGTATTCGCTACCATTTTGGCGCGAATAGCATTACTGGAAGCCAAATCGAAGATGATCGCGTTGAGTCAATTTCACCATACAAGCAGGGAGAACCTTACTTGGTGGCTAAGGTGGGCGAGTACAATCAAAACCTGTCCAATACCGACTGGTTTTCGTCAGTATTTGTGGAACCAGACTTGACTCAATTGGGCGAGGCAAGAGAACTGCCAATGAAAGTCTCTCTCGCGCCTCAGGCGAGAAACCAGCTTGAAACGGGTCTTGGCTATTCGACGGATGTGGGTGTCCGTGGATCATTAAAATGGAAGAAACCCTGGGTAAACAGCCGAGGTCATAGCTTTGACAGTAGTTTTTCTCTCTCTGCGCCTGAGCAGACGATCACCGCCGGTTATCGCATTCCGTTAGACGACGTATTGAAAGAGTACTACCGAATTCAATATGGTATGAAAAACCTTGATAGCCGTGACACCAAAAGTCTGGAATCCAATCTTGCTTTGGAGAGGCACTGGGTGTTGGATAATGGCTGGCATAGAACGCTCTACATAAGATATCTACTGGAGAACTATGAACAGGGCTTACAAGATGACAATGCGCAGTTCCTTTTACCTGGTATCTCCTTTTCACGTAGTCGAATTCGAGGCGGTGCTATGCCAATGTGGGGTGACCGACAGAGCTTAACCGTTGAGTATGGTGACCCTAGTATGTTGTCAGAGACGCGAGTGACGCGTTTGCTGGGCGCGATGACGTGGATTCGCGGTGTAGGTGAAAACCACCGAGGCATTTTCCGTATTGATGGTGGTGCTAACTTTGCTGAAGAGTTTGAGAAACTATCGCCATCTCTACGTTTCTTCGCTGGTGGTGACAACAATTTACGTGGTTATGGCTACGAATCTATCTCGCCAACAGATGCCAGTGGCGCTTTGACAGGTGCTAAGTATTTAGCGACCAGCTCACTGGAGTATCAATACCGAGTTTATGGTAACTGGTGGGGGGCCGTCTTCTATGATGTAGGTGACGCATTTAATGACACACCGGATCTAAAACGAGGAACAGGGGTTGGTATTCGTTGGGCTTCCCCCGTCGGACCAATTAGATTCGATTTTGCCTGGGGCTTAGACGCGGCAAAAGGCGATGAATTCCAGATCCACTTTACCTTAGGACCTGAACTATGACCCATGTTGTAATTAAGTGGTCAAAATGGATATCACTGATCTTTGCCGCATTAATGGTAGTGATTTTACTGGCATTGGGTGGATTGCTTTTTACCAATACCGGATTGAATCTTGCTCTATGGGGGGCTGAGAAATTTGTTCCTCAGCTAACGGTTTCTTCGACTCAGGGAGCGCTATTCCCTCGCTTTACGTTACATGGCGTCGTATTCAAAGATGACGACTTGCAAGTAGACACAAAGATTACCTCGCTTACTTTGGCCGTAACGCCAACGTGTCTCACTGAACCGAGAGTGTGTATCGATGAGTTAGCCATTAAAGGTCTGAATTTTTCTATGCCGCAGTTGCCTCCTTCAACTCCCGAGACAGAAACTGCGCCAGAAACGGCAACAACAAACATTACGTCACCAGTTCCAATAAAAGTGAGTTGGCTTAAGCTTGAAGATATTAATCTCGATGTGCTTGGAAACCAGATCTCTTGGCGTTTATTTACGTCGAGCGCTTCTTTTCAGGGTAATCGCTTACGCATTAACAAGACCAAGTTTCTCGACCCATTAGTCAAGCTTGCCCCAAGCTCAGATGAAGAAAGTAAGAATCCCCAAGAGTCGCCAGCATCTCCGACGACGGAAGAGGCACAAGCGATCACTCTACCAGAAGTGAAATTGCCGCTTCAGGTTGAACTCGTACGTCTCGATGTTGAAAACTTCAAGCTTGATCAAGAGACGCCGATCATTGTCAACCATCTTGGCCTTGCCGCCAAAGCGAAAGGTTCACAGGTCGTTATTGATACTTTAGAACTCGACATGCCTCAAGTTGAGGCGCAATTAAAAACAGACATTAAACTGAGCGGTGACTATCCGTTGTCGCTTGCACTAGATGCAACCATTAAAGAAGAAATTGCTGCGGGACAAAAGATAGATTTAAAAGTGTCAGGTAGTGTCGCGGATTTAGGATTAGCGGCGAACTTAACGGGTTTGGCTCAAGCTCAGTTATCTGCTCAATTACAGCCGTTAGAACCGAATGTTCCTTTTGATATCTCGTTGCTAAAAGCTAAAGCACAATGGCCGATGATTGGGAAAGGTGATTACTTTGTTTCTCTCGACGAGTTAAAGGCTAAGGGTTCATTAGATGGATACCAACTCTCTCTTATCACCGATGTAAAAGGTAAAGATGTTCCTGATGTTGGGGTGTCATTGCAAGGTGAGGGAGATTTGTCTCATGTTAATCTGAGTAAAATCGATGTCGATACACTCGGAGGCTCCGTGTCTGGCGACATAATGGCTGATTGGAGCGCTCCTGTGAACTGGGCCGCTAACTTATCTCTCACTCATATACAACCTGGGCTGCAATGGCCTGAAGCGGAAGGTGATATAAGTGGTGTTATTTCAACAACAGGTGCACTTACTGAACAAGGTGGCTGGACGATTGAAGTACCTAAGCTCGACATTGACGGTATCTTGCGCGATTACCCTCTCAATATCGAAGGAGCGCTGAGCGCTAAAGATAGCAAGGGCAACGGTGAGTTAAGTTTGCGCACTACCGGACTCGTATTGTCACATGGTCCGAATAGCATTAAAGCAAAAGGTGAATTGGATAAAGAATGGCGTCTTGATCTGGCGATAAACTTTCCTGATTTGATCAAAACCGTTCCCGATTTGCAGGGTAAAGCCGTGGGAAATGTCTCATTGCGTGGTGTGTTGAAAGAGCCGAAAGTTGGCCTTGCGTTAAACGTTTCGGCTGTTGATTGGCAAAAGCAAGCTCAAGTAGCAAAGATTGAGCTCAAAGGTAGTGTAACACCACTTCCCACTCCGAGTGGTCAATTAGCGTTGAAAGTCACTCAAGCTAAATATCAAGACTACCGAGTTGATAATGTCAGCATGAATTTTTTGGGCACACAACAGCAGCATCAGTTGCAGCTTGATGTTATTTCGAATATTGCCTCAACCAGTTTTGCGCTCAATGGTGTTCTGGTGGATAAGCCTGATTTTGTATGGAACGGCACCCTAGAGCGGATGAATATCTCTTCACAACAGGGTGAATGGCGTCTAAACCAAGCCACCAAACTGGGCTTTGAGATGGCGACGCAGCAAGTTGCAGTCGCTGCTCATTGTTGGCTTCAGGCGGATTCTAGCTTGTGTCTCGATAAGGATATTAAGGTCGGTCAAAGCGGCGAAGCAGCGTTGAGCCTTACAAGCTTCAACTTCGAACAGATAAAGGCTTTTCTGCCCAAAGAAACGCTCATCAAAGGTGCCGCCAATGCAAATGTGTGGGCTAAATGGGCTCCGGATAGTGCTCCGCAGCTCAAAGCTTCCGTCGATTTAACTCAGGGACAGGTAACGCAACAACTCGAACAGCCAGTTAAGATCGGTTGGGAGAATGTTAACCTCAATGCTAACTTAGTCGACAATAAGCTCGAAGCAGACTGGATGTTGGACATTAGCAACAATGGTGATATCTCAGGTAACGTTACGATTCCTAACGTTTTAGAGAAAGATAAGCAGTTAGATGGCCGTTTTAAATTGAGCACATTTAACCTAGATTTCTTGGCGCCGATAATTGGTGAGTACAGTAAGTTAGAATCCAATCTAAGTACGGATCTACAGATTAGCGGTTCAGCGTTACATCCCAAGGTGAATGGTCAGTTTGTTGTCGATGATATCTTGCTTCAAGGGGAGATCTCACCGGTCGAAGTTGATTCAGGACGTGTAGCTATTAATTTTGCGGGTTATGACGCTTCATTGGCCGCGACCATCCATACCCCTGATGGGGACTTAGAGGTTTCCGGTGACGCGGATTGGAATGATCTGAAAGATTGGAACTCCAACATTCGAGTCTTTGCAGAGGAGTTATTGGTTAACGTTCCGCCAATGGTGAAGATCAAAGTGCAACCGGATATGACCATTTCTGCTTCGCCAAAGGTCGTCCGAGTAGATGGAGACATCGCATTACCTTGGGGACGAATTGTGGTTGAAGAGTTGCCGCCAAGTGCGGTCGGAGTGTCCAAAGATCAGGTTTTACTGAACGATGATCTAGAGCCGATTGAATCGGAAAGTAAAGTCCCATTTGCACTAGAAACCAATATCAATATTAAGATTGGCGATGATTTTAAGTTGTCTGCATTTGGTCTTGAAGGTGGTTTGGTTGGTAAGCTCAATGTTGCACAAAAAGACAAAGGACCATTTGTAACGGGTGAAGTTAACATCACTAATGGTTCGTACCGTTCATTTGGTCAGGATCTGATTATCAATGAAGGTAAGATCTTAATGAATGGTCCTGTTGATCAACCGTATGTGCAGATTTCTGCTATTCGAAATCCGGACAACACGCAAGATGATGTGACGGCAGGTGTTAAGGTGACAGGACCAGCCAGCGAGCCGACAGTGACCATCTTCTCTGATCCTGCGATGCCACAGGCAAATGCACTATCCTATTTGCTCAGGGGGCAGGATATTGATGGTGAGGCCGGGGGGAATGCCATGACCACCACTTTGATTGGATTGAGCTTGGCCAAGAGTGGTCGTGTTGTTGGTGAGATCGGACAAGCGTTTGGTGTACAAGATCTCCAACTTGATACAGCAGGCTCTGGCGATGACTCGCAGGTAACGGTGAGCGGCTATATTTTACCTGGGCTACAGGTGAAGTATGGCGTCGGTATTTTTGATTCAGTGGGTGAGTTTACTGTGCGATATCGATTAATGCAGGATCTCTACTTAGAAGCAATTTCCGGTGTAGATAGTGCAGTGGATGTACTGTATCAGTTTGAATTCAACTAAGAGCGAAGGGTTATATACAGCAATCTGAGAGGCAACTTGCCAAGCTAGATAGCGGCAGCTTTTTTAATCAGGCACTTTATGACGCCTACACCAAAGGTTATCAACAAGGGCGTCTTAATTACTGCGGGCAGAATGCTTATATGTTGGGCGTGCGAGGAAGACCTTATCAGGGTGTTTGCGATCAGCTCGATCCCTTCTTTAGTCAAGATTATATGTCAGGTCGAAACTCCACTGCAGGGTCGATGTTCTAATCTAGAAAAAGAGCCGACAATTGTCGGCTCTTTTGTGTGCAAAGGTTAGTTTTCTTCGCGATTAAGCTCTAAAAACTCTTCGACCTTTTTCACCATGTTTTTCGACCCGACAAAGAAAGGGACGCGCTGGTGAAGCTCGGTAGGTTTGATGTCCATGATTCGGTTTACACCGTCAGAGGCAACACCGCCCGCTTGTTCAATGATATAAGCCATAGGGTTACACTCGTACAATAGACGAAGTTTACCGTTTGGGTGGCTTTGCGTACTTGGGTAAAGGTAGATACCGCCCTTGAGTAAGTTACGGTGGAAGTCAGCAACGAGTGAGCCGATATAACGTGAAGTATATGGGCGATGTTCACTTGGGGCGTTTTCCTGACAGTACTTGATGTATTTCTTCACGCCAAGAGGGAAACGAATGTAGTTACCTTCGTTAATCGAGTAGATGCTTCCATCTTGTGGGATCATCATATTCTCGTGAGAAAGGCAGAACGTACCTAGCGATGGATCGTAGGTAAAGCCATTAACCCCGTTACCTGTTGTGTATACCAACATGGTTGAAGAACCATAGATAACATAACCTGCAGCAACTTGTTTGTGGCCTGGTTGAAGGAAATCTTCTTCTGTCGGTGGTGTGCCGATAGGGGACACACGACGGTAGATTGAGAAGATAGTACCAACAGAAACGTTAACGTCGATGTTGGAAGAACCATCTAGTGGGTCCATCAAAACAACGTACTTAGCATTTTTGTTGAGTTCTTTATTAAACGCTACCGCTTCATCTTCTTCTTCACTCGCGACACCGCACACTTGATCTCGAGCTTCAAGAGCGGCTTTAAATTTGTCGTTAGCATAAACATCTAGCTTTTGCTGGTCTTCGCCTTGAACATTCGCAGTGCCAACAGCACCAGTAATATCACCTAGGCCAGCTGCGTTAATTTCTCGGTTAACAATTTTGGCCGCAAGACGAATAGAAGAGAGTAGGGATGATAGATCACCGCTAGCGTGGGGGAAGTCCGCTTGCTTTTCAACAATGAACTCGCCAAGGGTGCGCATTCCAGACATGGTTTTTCCTTTAAAAAGTCGCTCAAAAATATGGGGGATGGACAGTGTCTATCTCTTACGGATCTTGAATCAGTGCCCGTGTTAATTCTAAAAGTAAGATCTTTTTATTGGTAATGAACTAACTGCTTGAGATCTCAATTTATTTGTCGACTCATCTTCGTCTTGCATTGATGACCGCGCCAGTTTGTGTGGATGAAGAGTAATCAACTGAATGGGTTAACATCATTATTGGTGATCAAAGTAGTTCGCTTTTCAGTGCTTTGTCGCCATAATGAACAGATAATTTTTGCCTAGGACAAAGTCAGTTATGCACATTCATATCTTGGGAATATGTGGCACCTTCATGGGTGGCGCAGCGATACTCGCTCGTCAGCTTGGACACAAAGTGACAGGTAGTGACGCGAATGTTTATCCACCGATGAGTACGTTGCTGGAATCGCAAGGTATTGAAATCATAGAAGGCTTTGACCCATCTCAGCTTGACCCAGCACCGGATCTGGTTGTTATCGGTAATGCAATGAGTCGAGGTAATCCGTGCGTTGAGTACGTGCTAAACAGCCAAATTCGTTACACTTCTGGACCGCAATGGTTGCAAGAGTTTCTACTCCATGACCGTTGGGTGCTAGCGGTGTCGGGTACACATGGCAAGACAACGACTTCGAGCATGCTTGCTTGGATCTTAGAGGACTGTGGCTATCAGCCAGGATTTCTTGTTGGTGGCGTACTAGGAAACTTCGGTGTTTCAGCACGTTTAGGCGAAAGTGTCTTTTTTGTCGTCGAAGCAGATGAATACGACAGTGCTTTTTTTGACAAGCGTTCTAAGTTTGTACATTACCACCCACGCACTTTAGTGATGAACAATCTTGAGTTCGATCATGCGGATATCTTTGATGATTTAGAAGCGATTAAGCGACAATTCCATCACCTTGTTCGTACCGTTCCTGGAAATGGTCGTATTCTCGCGCCTAAGCAAGATGCTGATCTTGCCGATGTATTAGAACGCGGTTGCTGGAGTGAGACTGAATTTAGCGGTGAAGAGGGCGATTGGCAGGCTGAGAAGCTGATTGTAGATGGTTCTCAGTTTAAGGTGTTTTTCCAAGGCGAAGAAGTGGGTATTGTTCGATGGGACTTGGTTGGTGACCACAACGTCGATAATGCCTTGATGGCGATTGCAGCGGCGCGCCATGTCGGAGTGACACCAGATTTGGCCTGTGAGTCATTGGCTAAATTTATTAATACTAAGCGTCGTCTGGAACTGAAAGGTGAAGTGAACGGTGTGACCGTCTACGACGATTTTGCTCATCATCCTACCGCAATTGAACTTACCCTAGGTGGATTACGTAACAAGGTCGGCAAAGAGAAAATTATTGCGGTATTGGAACCGCGCAGCGCAACGATGAAACGTGGTGTTCATAAGGAAACCTTAGCGGCATCATTGGCAACCGCTGACGAAGTGTTTCTTTACCAGCCTGACAACATTGATTGGTCGGTGGAAGATGTAGCCAATCAGTGCCACCAACCTGCCCAAGTGAGCGCACAGATTGATGAACTTGTGGAGAAGATCGTGACGAGTGCGAAAGCGGGTGATCACATTCTTGTGATGAGCAATGGTGGCTTTGAAGGTATTCACACTAAGCTGGTGGATAAACTGGCTCAATAACGTAGTTTTAAAGAATGAACAAACAACATAAAGCCATCACTTTAGCTTTTACTGGAGCATCCGGTGCGCCTTACGGATTGCGGCTGTTAGAGTGCTTACTTGCTGCGGACTATCAAGTTTATCTGCTGATTTCGTCTGCCGCTCGTGTGGTTCTCGCTACCGAGCATGATCTGAAATTGCCCGCTCACCCTGAAGCCACACAGCAAGCGTTGGTTGACCATTTTAAATGTGCCCCAGAAAAACTGGTTGTCTGCGGCAAGGATGACTGGTTTTCTCCTGTTGCTTCGGGATCTGCTGCACCAAAACAGATGGTAGTGTGTCCTTGCTCAGCCGGTAGTGTAGCCGCGATTGCACATGGGATGTCGGATAATCTTATCGAGCGAGCAGCGGATGTGGTGATGAAGGAGCGTGGACAGCTTCTTTTGGTGGTGAGGGAGACTCCGTTTTCGACTCTTCATTTGGAAAACATGCTCAAATTGTCGCAGATGGGTGTCACGATTATGCCTGCGGCTCCAGGTTTTTATCATCAACCCAAGTCGATAGAAGATCTTGTCGATTTCATGGTCGCACGTATTTTAGATCATCTTGGCATTGAGCAGGGCTTAGTACCGCGTTGGGGATATGACCAACGTAGTTAAGAGTTCCTCTCATCAACTCTAGCTATTGAGTCACATAACTATTACAATTTGTCCGTTACTCATCGGGGAGCGATAGAGGCCATTTATATTGGACTCAGCTGAGATCGAGCTTTGCTCGGGACCCGTGTACCTGAACCAGATAATGCTGGCGTAGGAATTGAGTCTGGACATCCTTAACCACATTGTCCCTCAAGCCTGTGCCGCTCATACAAGGAGAGAGCGAGCAGTGAAAACCACTCTAAATACCATTTCAATCAGTACTCTGGCTGTTGTTAGCCTAACGTCCTTTTCTGCTCTTGCAGCAGACAAAACCTTGACTGTTTACACTTACGATTCCTTCGCCGCGGATTGGGGTCCAGGCCCTACGGTAGAAAAAGCATTCGAAGCACAGTGTGGCTGTGACGTTAATTTTGTCGCGTTAGATGATGGTGTATCGATACTAAATCGCTTACGTCTAGAAGGGGAAAACGGCAAAGCGGACATCGTTTTGGGGCTAGACAACAACTTAATGGCAGAAGCGAAGAAAACGGGTTTGCTTAGCCAACATAATGTCGATACCAGTGCTGTGACTCTGCCGAATGGCTGGGATGACAAGACCTTTGTTCCTTATGACTTTGGCTATTTTGCTTTTGTTTACAACAAGGAAAGATTAGCGAATCCACCTAAGAGCTTGAAAGAGTTGGTTGAATCTCGTGAAGATCTTAAAGTTATCTACCAAGACCCACGTACTTCAACGCCTGGACAAGGTTTAATGTTATGGATGAAGTCCGTCTACGGTGATGACGTTTCTCAGGCATGGCAAAAGTTAGCGAAAAAAACCGTTACCGTAACCAAAGGCTGGTCAGAAGCGTACTCGATGTTCCTTGAGGGTGAATCTGATTTGGTTCTTTCGTACACCACTTCACCTGCTTATCATTTGATTGCTGAGAACGACGCGAAATTTGCGGCAGCAGACTTCGCTGAAGGTCATTACACTCAAGTGGAAGTGGCAGCCAAAGTTAAGGGCTCAAGAAACGAACAGCTTGCTGATCAGTTTATGAATTTTATCCTCAGTGACGGTTTCCAATCGGCGATGCCAACGGGTAACTGGATGTATCCAGTAACGGGAGTTGCATTACCGAAAGGTTTTGAGACTCTGACAGTACCAAGTAAAGCTCTCGGTTTTAGTGCTGATGAAGTGGCGGATAATCGCAAGTCATGGATTCGTGAGTGGCAAAGCGCATTAACTTTCTAAGGTTGTCTTTTGCGTAACATTCCCAAAATAGGCATTTGGGTCGCGATATTTATCGCGGCCTTTGTTATTTCTGCCTTAGGTGCATTGCTAGTCAATGCGCCAACTCTCGATGTGAGTCATGTTTGGAGCGATCCTTACTATCGTCATGTTACCAAGTTCAGCTTCTACCAGTCATTCCTTTCGACTGTGATCAGTGTAGGTTTGGCGATTCCTGTGGCGCACGCGCTATCGCGGCGACAGTTCCTAGGCAAAGCGTTATTACTTAAGCTGTTTGCGACTACGCTCGTTTTACCTGTGCTGGTTGGTGTTTTTGGGCTACTGGCTATTTATGGCAATAGTGGTTTAGTGGCTCAGTTATTTACCAGTTTAGACAGTAAACTCCCATTTTCGATTTATGGGTTGAATGGTATTTTGCTTGCCCATGTGTTCTTTAATCTTCCTTACGCCATCCGTCTGTTATTACAAGCTTTAGATTCGATTCCTCAGCAACAGCATAAGCTTTGTGCTCACCTCGGGATGGGGCACTGGGACAAATTTCGTTGGGTTGAATGGCCCCGTATTCGACAACAGCTCCCACATGTCAGTGGTTTGGTCTTTATGCTTTGCTTTACGAGTTTTGCAACAGTAATGGCATTAGGGGGAGGCCCAAAATCAACCACTATTGAGCTTGCCATTTATCAAGCGATTAAATTTGATTTTGACTTACAGGCCGGTGCTCTGCTGGCGATCTGGCAGATGATGCTGTGTGGTGTTATGGCTTTGGCTATTCAACGCTTAGCTAAACCTATGGCAGTGACGCCAGGTAGCCAGTCTAGATATGTCTATCTATGTAAAGACACTCGGGCATCTAAGTGTTGGGACTGGGGGTGGATATGTGCTGCGATGTTACTTGTTTTGCCTCCGTTACTGATGGTGGTGTTGAGTGGTCTCAATCAGCAGGCGCTAGAGATATTTAGCGATGGCCGCTTTTGGTTGGCGTTATGGGCATCGGTAAAAGTTGCAACGCTGGCTAGCTTTGTTGCGGTGATAGCGGGTGTCTCGATATTGATTACTAGCCGTAGGTTAAGGCTCAATAAACGGGAAAAGAGCGCGGATCATATAGAGTTGATCGGGACGATTATTCTTGTCACTCCTGGGCTAGTGATTTCAACAGGTGTATTTCTATTACTGCGCAGTTTTACCGATGTGTTTAGCCTTGCGTTCTTTGTTGTCGTAGCTGTAAATGCCTTGATGGGGCTGCCTTATGTGATAAAAACATTAGCTCAGCCGATGCTGCATATAGAACAGCAATACCAATATGTATGTGCCAGTCTAGGAATGAAAGGGTGGCAACGTTTTCGGGTTGTCGAATGGAAAGCGCTCAAGAAGCCGCTCGCCCATGCATTTGCAATTAGCTTTATGTTTGCCATCGGTGATCTAAGCGCGATTGCCTTGTTCGGTAGCCAAGAATTTCGCACACTACCACTGTATCTTTTCCAACTCCTTGGTAGCTATCAAATGGACGCTGCAGCGGTAGTCTCCTTAACGTTATTAATGCTCAGTGTTGGTTGTTTTGCTGTGATTGAGAAACTGCTTAAAGCGAATTCAAAGGTAAATTATGTTAGCGCTGACTAAAGTCGATTATTACTACCATGATGAGTTGTTTCATTTTGATGTGAGTATCGCACAAGGTTCTGTTGTGGCTTTGATGGGGCCTAGTGGTGCTGGTAAATCGACACTGTTGGCCTTAGTTGCGGGTTTTATTGAGCCTAGTAGTGGGCGGATTGAAGTAAACGGTGTCAATCTTGTGGGGCAAGAACCTCATCAACGTCCTTTTGCTATGTTGTTTCAAGAACACAACTTATTTGCTCATTTAACAGTAAGGCAGAATATTGCATTGGGCTTACACCCTGGCTTGAAATTGACTGCCGAGCAGAATAAACAGGTGGAACAAGCGGCTAAGCAGGTTGGCGTTGAGGAGTACCTTGAGCGTCTACCGGAGCAACTCTCCGGTGGTCAACGTCAGCGAGTTGCGTTGGCTCGTAGCTTCGTCCAGCCTCATCCCATCTGGTTACTTGATGAACCTTTCTCAGCTCTCGATCCGATTCTACGTGAGGAAATGCTGGGACTGGTTAAAACCTTAGCAAGAGAGCGACAAATTACCGTACTGATGGTGACTCATCATATTAGTGATGCCAGAGCAATTGGTAGTGATTTTATCTATGTTGCTAATGGAAAAGTGGAAGTGACGGGCAAGATAACGGAGTTGTCGTCACAGCATCAAAATGTATCGTTGAGTGATTTTGTTAGAGCAGGGGAATAGCTCTAATAAAAAGGCCGATGGATGACATCGGCCTTTAGAGTGCGTTTAATTGAAGAGGCTAATTAGCGCGCCGCTTCATTTAATGCTTTTAACATTTGAAAAATTTCGCGAGATGCCTTTGGTGGTTTATTCGCTGATTTTTCCTTTGCTGCCTGACGCGCTAGCTGACGAAGACGCTGACGATCTGCATCGGGATATAGTTCTACTGCATCATTGATAGCAGCATCACCTTTCTCGATGATACGGTCGCGCAACAGCTCAAGTTTGTGTAACTCTGCGGTTGCTTGAGAGTGTTTGTTTCGTACTTTATCCAGTGCAGCTTGCAGCGGCTCTGGATCTTCTAAACGCATCAGTCTACCAATGTACTGAAGCTGACGACGACGAGCTTCGTTTTTGAAACGTTGCGCGTCTTTGATTGCGTCTGCAAGGTCTTCACTGAGTGGAAATTTTTCAAGCACCGAAGGTTTCAGGCTAACGAGTTCTTCACCCAACTTTTGAAGCTCGTCCATATCGCGTTTCATTTCGGTTTTACTAACCCAAATGATCTCTTCTTCCTCTTCCCATGGCGCTTTTTGATTCTTACGTGCCATCTTTCTGCCTTATTTGAACATCTATTTCTCTATTTTAACAAGAATCGTGGGGAGAAAGCGAAATTCTTGTTATTCTAATGGCAATTGATTTTGAGAAATTAAGTAAATATGGACGTAAGACAGCAAGTTGCTCAACAAAGAGTTGAGTTAGAAGCAGCAGTGGCAAAAGCGCTGGAAATGGCAGCAGAGAAATCTGATGCTGCAGAAGTGGCCATAAGCAAGACGACGGGCTTAAGTGTATCGACTCGTATGTGCGAAGTGGAGAACGTTGAGTTTAATAGCGATGGTGCTCTAGGTATTACGGTATATCGCAATCAACGCAAAGGCAGTGCGTCAACATCTGACTTGAGCGAAAAGGCGATTCAACAGACCGTACTTGCTGCGCTTGATATTGCTCAGTACACATCGGAAGATCCGTATGCAGGGCCAGCGCCTAAAGAATTGATGGTTAAAGAAATCCCAGATCTTGACCTGTTCCACCCTGATACGCCTGATCCTGATGTTGCTGCGCAAATCGCGATTGCTGCTGAGCGACAGGCTTTGTCTTACAGCGATAAGATTAAACAGAGTGATGGTGCAAGCTATGACAGCCACTACGGCTTGAAAGTTTATGGTAACAGCCACGGCCTATTGGCGAGTTATGCATCTAGCCGACACAGTACGAGCTGTTGCGTGATTGGGCAGGGGCGTAATGGCGAAATGGAACGTGATTACAGCTATACCGTCGCCCGCCATAAAGATGATTTATGGACGCCAGAAGTGGTTGGCCAGAAAGCGGCTGAGAAAACGGTCAGCCGCCTCGATGCGCAAAAAATGAAAACAGGTAAATACCCAGTTATGTTCGCTGCTGACGTTGCCACTGGATTGTTAGGGCATCTCGTGATGGCGATCAGTGGAGGCAATCTTTACCGTAAATCGTCATTCTTACTTGATCATCTTGGCAAACAGATTCTTCCTGAGTGGTTTAGTGTCTCGGAGCGCCCTCACGTTCTTCGAGGTCTTGCCTCGACGCCATTCGATAGTGAAGGGGTTTTCACTCAAGATCTTGAAATCATTACCGATGGTGTACTTGCAACATATCTTCTTACTAGTTACGCAGCACGTAAGATGAACATGACGCCGACAGGCCATGCTGGTGGCATCCATAATTGGTTTGTAAAATCGACAGGTCAGAACTTGGAGCAAATGCTGAAAGAGCTAGGCACGGGGTTATTGGTCACCGAAGTAATGGGTCAAGGCGTGAATGTTGTCACTGGCGATTACTCTCGTGGTGCTGCGGGCTTCTGGGTTGAAAACGGTGAGATTCAATATCCGGTGTCTGAAATCACCATTGCGAGCAACTTGAAAGAGATGTTTAACCAGATTGTTGCGGTGGGCAATGATGTTGAAACTCGCTCCCAAATCCAGACTGGGTCAATCTTGCTTGAATCGATGAAAGTCGCAGGCGAATAAGGTAAACCTTTGAGCTTGAAGGGTTGGTATAGTGTGCCAACCCTTCAAAATTTTCTCGCTACTTTTCAAACAACTCCGCATGCAGTTTTTGAATGGCGAGACGTGATACGGATTCATTGACCAAGAAACATAAATTGTGCGGGCTTGCGCCGTAACAAATCATTCGTAAGTTCAAGTCCTCCAAAGTACCAAATACCTGCTTCGCGTAACCTTTACTTTCACTCATGTTATTACCGATCAGAGCGACGACACTGAGATTATGCTCAACCTCTACACTACAAAGCTCTTCCAGTTCAACACGCGCTGATTCGGGTAATTGTGGTGCGCCACCCGATGTTCCTGTTTGATCAAGAGTTAGAGAAACACTGATCTCTGATGTCGTGATGAGATCGACGGATACCTTATGCTTCGCCAGTATTTCGAATACTTTCGCTAAAAAACCGTACGCGTGGAACATTTGGGCACTGCGTAGCGTGACCATGGTTTGGTTGTTGCGCAAAGCCAATGCACGGAATAGTGGTGAGCTTTCGACTTGATGACGTATCCAAGTGCCGCCCTTCTCTGGCTCTTTCGATGAACCGACGAAAACAGGGATATCGTGGCGCAAAGCGGGTACCAGTGTTGATGGGTGCAGGATCTTGGCACCAAAGTTCGCCATCTCTGAAGCTTCACTAAAGCTGATTTCTGGGATTGGCGATGCTTTTGGCGCGATTCGTGGATCAGTGGTGTAAATTCCTGGAACGTCTGTCCAGATTTCCAGTCCTGACGCCTCTACGGCCTCGGCAATCAATGCTGCACTGTAGTCACTACCACCTCGGCCTAATGTCGTGGTGTTACCTTCGTCATCGGAACCGATAAAGCCTTGTGTGATCACAACAAAATCTTGGCATAGCGGAACGAGTAACTGTTTCGCTAAGGCGCTGATTTGTTCCAATACCGGCTCTGCTTTTCCAAAATGGCTGTCTGTAAGAAGAACATCACGAATATCAAAACGAACCGCATTGATGCCGCGCTCTTTCATTAGTTGAGTGAGCAGATGTGTTGACATCAGCTCACCACAAGCCACGAGGTGGTCGGTAAGTTTGTGGCTAGGTTGAATCGATGCCGCTTCAGCCAAGCTAGTAATCGTATCGAGGATTGAATAAACCTCAGTCGCAGTCTGAGTTGCATCTTCTAGCTGGCTTATAATGGCGTCGTGAATTTCAGCGAGTTCAACAAGAACTTGATTGCGTCGAGTTTGGTCTTGAACGCCGTTGGCAAGTTCAACTAATAGGTTAGTCACACCAGAACATGCGCTGCTTACAACGAGTTTGGTGTTTGGATTGTTTTCGATAATTGCAGCACAGCGGCTCATCGCCTCAAAGTTAGCGACACTTGTCCCACCAAATTTAGCTACATTAAAACTGCTCACAGCATTTCTCCCAAGGCTTCCTGAAATAAAAAATTTTGGTAGCTATACCAACATCCAATGTTTTGCTTTGATGAAGAGATTCGAGCGAAAGAGAGGTCTATATTTGAATGATTTACCTCAGAAGCTCATCATCAGACAGGGCTGATGACAGTTGCAGGGATTCAACCCTAACAACCGATAGATTCAAACCGACAATTTGAATCCATCTCGGCACTGCTCCCCCTCAAAGCGTTGTTTTGGAGTTGTGGCTCCACAACACATCTACCTGGGCAGTGCTCCTCTTCTGCAAAATAATTTGCTATGTGGCATAAATATCCACCACATAATCTGCATTGAACGTGTTTCTGTGAGTTATGTCAATGACTATCTGTAACTTTATGGCATTTATAATTTAACAAACTTGTGACACTGGTTTGACCTCACGACTTTGGGCTAATTGTCGCAGAGCCAGAATTGGATTAAGGTGGTTTGATGAGTAAAGATAGAACGAAAAATATAATTCAAAAGGAGCTGCCAATGACGATTCAAAGTTTTATTCCTCCCCACCGTATTCTTATGGGGCCAGGCCCTTCAGATATCTCACCACAAGTTTTACAAGCCTTGAGTCGTCCAACCGTTGGGCATTTAGATCCATTGTTTGTCGCGATGATGGACGAGCTTAAATCACTACTTAAATATGCGTTTCAGACGGAAAATGAGTTTACCATTGCCGTTTCTGCTCCGGGCAGTGCGGGAATGGAAGCCTGTTTTGTCAACTTAATCGAAGCTGGTGAGAAAGTGATTGTTTGTCGAAATGGTGTGTTTGGCGAACGTATGCGTGAAAACGTTATTCGTGCTGGTGGTGTAGCCGAAGTTGTCGATGATGAATGGGGCGCGCCTGTTTCTATCGATAAAGTCGAGCAGGCATTGAAAGCAAACCCTGATGCTAAGGTGCTAGCGTTTGTTCATGCTGAAACTTCCACAGGAGCATGCAGTGATGCAGAAGCTTTAGGTAAGCTCGCTAAGCAATATGGCGTGCTAACTATTGTTGATGCCGTGACTTCCCTTGGTGGCGTGCCACTTAAAGTGGATGAATGGCAGCTTGATGCCGTGTATTCGGGAAGTCAGAAGTGTCTCTCATGTGTACCTGGATTGTCTCCCGTGACTTTTTCACCGGCTGCTATTGAGAAGATTCAGTCACGCACGACGCCAGTGCAAAGTTGGTTCCTTGATCAAAGCTTAGTGTTGGGCTATTGGAGCGGAGAAGGTAAACGCAGTTACCATCATACAGCGCCAGTAAATAGCTTATATGCACTTCATGAAGCATTGCTGATCCTGAAAAATGAAGGGTTGGAATCAGCATGGGCTCGTCACCGTGCTATGCACGAAAAGTTGAAACAAGGTTTGGAAAAACTTGGTTTCGAATTTGTCGTAGAGGAAAGCTCTCGCCTTCCTCAGCTCAACGCAATCTATGTTCCTCAAGGCATTGATGAAGCAAAAGTTCGTACCCACCTTCTAGACACCTACAATTTAGAGATTGGTGCAGGTCTGGGTGCTTTGGCTGGTAAAGCGTGGCGCATTGGTTTGATGGGCTATGGGGCTCGTGCTGAGAATGTAGCTCTGTGTTTACGAGCACTTGAAGAGGCTCTTACTCAGTAGTAGCCATCTTTATTTAAGGCGACCTCGGGTCGCCTTTTTTATTGCGGCTGGTTTGTTCGGTCTGCTTTTAGTGCATCTATGTCTGGTGGAATATAGTGAACTTCGGAGAAATTTATGTCAGGGAACAAAAACTGAGCTTCGCTACGAATTTGCTCTGCTTTGATCGTTTCCCCTAAGCCCAAATATGCCAAGATCAGGTTGTTGTAAAAAGCAGGTCTAGGTTTATCTCGAATGATTTTCATTGACCAGTCAACATAAGCTTGAATGAGTTCATCTTGCTGCGTCATCAAACCAATATTGAGAAACGTGCTGTAGATGTCCCAGTTATACCTGTCTTGCCACACCACTGGGTTAGACACCTGATTAAGAATATCAGGGTTCTTTGGTTGAGAACGCTCAAAACCAGTAAGGACATAATTGGTATGAAGAGTTGTGGTTAAGTAAAACCCAGACACGATGGGCATGACTAAACTTAAAACACGCAGCGTGCTTTGGGAGATGATACTCAACGAAGCTTGTCGATAATGACATGCGCGTTGATCAACCCAGTAGAGCAGAATGATGAATGCGATCCAGTGAATCGCCGAGTGATAAAAAGGGTATTCCAGCTGGCTGTGCAACACGATGGGCACGAATAGGGCAAACATAGCTAAACGAGTCCCTTTCTTTGCCTGATATAGGCGTGCCAGAACGAAGAGAGCAGCAAGAAGAATCGCAAGTAGCGGCAATAAGCCCCCCTCCACCCCCCAATACAAGAGTTCGTTATGTGGGTGAACCATTGAAGCTAACCCCGGTTTATAACTGAGATTGAGTTGATGCTGGCGGGCGGTGTAAACAAGATACTCAGGCTCGAATCGACCGTAGCCATAGCCAGTAAATGGCTTTTCAATCAGCATGTCCAAAGCTTGTGGAAAGGTATATTGTCTTGGGCTTTGCAGATGCATTTTTTCAAGAGCAATTGGCTCCTGTTCTGATGGGATCGTCAAACAACTAAATCCTAGACCTACCCCCAATAAAATGGATACAGTCCAACCTATAAATCGCTTTTTAGTTGCAAAGCGATAAACATAAGGAAGAACCAGCAGCGTTGATAAAAGCGCGGCTAGCCATCCTGTCCGTGAACCGAGCACGATAAGCAGCGGTACGCAAAGTAGCGGCATGAGATAGAGTAACGTTACTTCGCTAATGTGGCGTTGGTATTTGGTTGGCTGGCGAGTGAGTAAATAGCCAGAAAGAGCTAAGCCTGTAGCAAGGAAGCTCGCCATCACATTGGGTTGCTGAAAAATCCCATATGGACGATTTATTTCAGTGTCATAGCCGAAAATATTGCCCGGTTGTAGCAGAAAAAATTGAGCCCAACCGAATAGGGATTCAATAAAAACAGCAATCGTAATAAACCAGAGTAAACGTTGTTTCTGCTTATTACTGAATCGAAACTGTTGCAGGACAAAAAAGAGTAAGAAACCAGCCCAAAGCCCCGCTAACCTAATGGCGACGAGAGCGGGCTTAGACCCTGTATAAAAGATGGGCACAGTCATCATTACACAGCAAATAAATAATCCAATAGTGAGCTTGTTGTATCTTAGGTAGCCCGTAGTGCTTAATTGGTATAAACCGATAGCGAGTGAAACACTGATTGCCAGCCAAGTTGTTGCGTTGAAGGACAAGGCGAGGCCTGAACCACCAGGATTCGGCATAAAAAAATGCATAGCTACGAGAAATACAAATCCTAGTGATACTAGGAAAGGCTTGATTAATGGGAGTTTAGGTGCCTTGATCTCAAGTTCTGTCCCTGTTACGTGTACCGTCGCCATAAATCATAACACCTCAAATAATAGACCAGTGATGCAAGGTCACTGGTCTATCAATCTCACAATTAGTGGTTATTTTAACATAGGTTTTAGGAATCTAGCAGTATGAGAGCCTTCGATAAGTGCCACATCTTCTGGTGTCCCTGTCGCGATAATTTCACCACCCCCTTGACCACCTTCAGGACCGAGGTCGACAATCCAGTCGGCGGTCTTGATGACATCTAGGTTGTGTTCGATGACAACCACAGTATTGCCATGGTCACGTAAACGGTGCAATACATTCAGCAGCTGCTGAATATCATGGAAATGAAGGCCTGTCGTTGGCTCATCGAGAATGTAGAGCGTTTTCCCGGTATCTCGCTTCGAGAGTTCACGCGCCAGTTTGACTCGCTGAGCTTCGCCACCAGATAAAGTTGTGGCAGCTTGCCCTAAACGGATGTAGGAGAGTCCCACATCCATCAAGGTTTGCAGCTTACGGGCGATAACAGGAACAGGGTCGAAGAACTGGCGAGCATCCTCAACCGTCATCTCTAGCGCTTCATCAATGGTTTTTCCTTTATAGCGCACTTCTAATGTTTCTCGGTTATAACGTTTCCCTTTGCACACATCACATGGAACATAGACATCTGGAAGGAAGTGCATTTCAACTTTAATTACCCCATCTCCCTGACAGGCTTCGCAGCGACCTCCTCGCACGTTAAAGCTGAAGCGTCCTGGTTTATAACCACGAGCACGTGATTCCTGAGTACCAGCGAATAGCTCACGTATTGGCGTAAAAATCCCAGTGTAAGTCGCTGGATTTGAACGAGGAGTTCGTCCGATAGGGCTTTGGTCAATATCAATCACCTTATCAAAATGCTCTAACCCTTTTATTTTTTTGTATGGAGCAGGGGTTGCAGTCGTAGCTCCATTGAGTTGCGTATGAGCAATTTTAAAGAAGGTGTCGTTAATCAGGGTAGATTTACCTGACCCCGAAACCCCAGTGATACAGCTAAATAGACCCACCGGAATTTCTAGAGAAACGTCTTTCAGATTGTTACCCGATGCACCAATCAACTCGACAACTTTTTTCGGGTCTCTTGGGGTACGAGTTTGAGGTAGCGCAATCTGTTTTGCGCCACTAAGGTATTGACCTGTTAAAGAGTCTGGGTTGGCAAGAATTTGCTCCATGGTACCTTCTGCCACCACGTTACCACCATGAACGCCAGCCCCTGGACCTATGTCTATGACGTGGTCAGCCATGCGGATAGCATCTTCGTCATGCTCGACAACTAATACGGTATTTCCTAGGTCACGCAGATGTGTGAGCGTTTTAAGCAGGCGTTCATTATCTCGCTGATGTAGACCAATTGAAGGTTCATCAAGAACATACATGACACCCACAAGCCCAGCGCCAATTTGGCTAGCGAGTCGAATACGCTGTGCTTCTCCCCCAGAAAGCGTTTCCGCACTGCGGGATAAGTTGAGGTAATTCAGTCCGACATTCACAAGGAATTGCAGACGGTCGTTAATCTCTTTCATTACCTTATCGGCAATTTGTGCTCTTTGTCCGGACAGGGTTAGACCTGCGAAGAACTCCAATGCTTCAGCGATACTTAACTCAACGATTTCAGGAAGGGTGGTATCACCAATAAAGACATTGCGAGCTTCCAGTCTTAGGCGGCTGCCATCACAACTTGAACATGTTTTTGTCGAAATGTATTTCGCCAGATCTTCACGGACTGCATTCGATTCAGTATCACGATAGCGACGTTCAAGGGTATTGAGAATGCCCTCAAACGGATGACGTTTCACGCGAATATCACCACGATCATTGATGTACTTAAATTCGACTTCAGTTCGACCTGAGCCAGTTAAAATAATGTCTCGAGTCTTTTTCGGCAGAGAATTAAATGGTGCGTGCAGATCGAACCCATAGTGATCTGCAAGTGATGAAAGCATCTGGAAGTAATAGTAGTTTTTCTGATCCCAACCACGAATAGCGCCCTGAGCCAAACTTAGTGAATCATCAACAATGACTCGAGCTGGGTCGAAATATTGCTGTACACCTAAACCATCACAGGTACCACACGCACCAGCTGGGTTATTGAATGAGAACAAGCGTGGTTCAAGCTCTTGCATGCTATAGCCACAATGTGGGCAGGCAAAGTTAGCCGAAAAGACAATTTCCTCACCGTCTCCATCCATTGAAGTAACCACTGCAATGCCGCCAGAGAGTTCAAGGGTAGTTTCGAACGATTCAGCCAGTCGTTGCTGAAGATCATCACGGACTTTAAAGCGGTCTACGACGACTTCAATGGTGTGTTTTTTATGCAGCTCAAGGGTCGGAGGATCGGAAAGATCACAGGTTTCTCCATCGATACGAGCTCTGATAAAACCTTGTGCCGCCAAATTCTCCAGCGTCTTGACGTGTTCGCCTTTACGCTCTTTGACGATAGGAGCGAGTAGCATCATTTTTGAGCCAGTAGGAAGTTCTAAAACCTTGTCCACCATCTGAGAGACGGTCTGTGCCGTTAGAGGCGTTTTATGCTCTGGGCAGCGAGGTTCACCTACTCGCGCGTAAAGGAGTCTGAGGTAATCATAGACTTCCGTAATCGTACCTACGGTAGAGCGAGGGTTATGTGACGTTGATTTTTGCTCAATCGATATTGCAGGTGATAGCCCTTCGATGTGGTCGACATCGGGCTTTTCCATCAGGGATAAGAACTGACGAGCGTATGCAGAGAGTGACTCGACATATCGACGTTGACCTTCGGCATAGAGTGTATCGAAAGCTAAAGATGACTTACCGGAACCAGATAGACCAGTAATCACAATCAACTTGTCACGTGGAATCGTTAGGTTAATGTTTTTTAGGTTATGGGTGCGGGCACCACGGATTTCAATCTGATCCATCTTGATTACTCTATGCAAAAACAAGTCGGCTAAGTATTACATAGAGTGAGAAATGTGCAAAGAAAAATACTGGATAAAAAAACAGTAACAAAAAGGCAGCTACCGATAGCTGCCTTAATCTTTGTAACAGGCGGGTTATACGTCTTCTTTGGTGGTGTGTTGCTTACCAAGCTCAGATTTTTTTGTGTCTTTCAG
The DNA here is from genome assembly GCF_036533795.1 of Vibrio sp. M250220. Classification (NCBI taxonomy): domain Bacteria; kingdom Pseudomonadati; phylum Pseudomonadota; class Gammaproteobacteria; order Vibrionales; family Vibrionaceae; genus Vibrio; species Vibrio sp. M250220. The sequence goes on from NZ_JATABI010000012.1 coordinate 23,687, forward strand.
ATAAAGATTCTCAAAACAGTAATTTGTTGCTTCGATGTAACCCTCAACGCTTCCGCAATCGAATCGTTGACCTTTGAATTTGTAAGCCAGAACACAACCTGCTTTTGCCTGTTTAAGCAACGCATCGGTGATTTGAATCTCGCCACCTTTGCCTGGTTCGGTATTTTCAATCAGCTCAAAAATATCTGGCGTAAGAATATAACGGCCAATGATGGCTAAATTACTTGGCGCTGTTCCTGGCTCAGGTTTTTCAACCATGTCATCAACTCTGAAGATGTCGTCTTTGATCATTTCACCGGAAATCACACCATACTTGTGAGTTTCGCTTTCTGGCACTTCCTGAACGGCAACGATAGAACAGCGGAACTGCTTGAATAGGGCGACCATTTGCGCGAGAACACCTTCTTGTTCATTGACACACAGGTCATCGGCGAGTACGACGGCAAAGGGTTCGTCACCAACCAGCTCTTTACCAGTAAGGATGGCATGGCCAAGGCCTTTCATCTCACGTTGACGAATGTAAGTAAAGTTGGCGGTCTCAATAATGTCACGGATATCGATCAATAAATCTTCTTTATTGGTACCGCTGATCTGATGCTCTAGCTCATAGTTTTTATCAAAGTGATCCATGATGGAGTGTTTGCCACGTCCAGTGACGATACACATCCCGTTCATACCTGCTTGAATCGCTTCTTCGACGCCATATTCAATCAGTGGTTTATTGACCACTGGCATCATTTCTTTTGGCATTGATTTCGTCGCTGGTAGAAAGCGTGTACCGTAACCGGCGGCCGGAAAAAGGCACTTTTTGATCATGATTAAACCTTTCAATTTTTTTTACTGAATTCCTGACTGGCGCAACAATACCATGCTTTAACTAAATAGATAATGAATACGCCAGTATTCGTATTGAATTCGTTTTAACTATGTGACTCAGTAGTTGGGATTCATATGTTGTCTAGCCCACGATGCAGCCTGAGCACGATTTTTCACACACAATTTTTTGAAGATCTTTTGCAGATGAGACTTTACGGTAAATTCACTAATAAACATATCTTCAGCAATTTGTATGTTAGACGCTCCAGAGATCAGGCAGCGTAAAATTTGCAGTTCACGAATCGTGAGATCAACCGTTGCGGGTGCGGTCTGACTGTCGACGACACTGCGATAGTAATAGAGCAGTTGTGCAGATACTTTGCTTGGCAAGCAATTCTCGCCATTGATGATATCTTTGCAGCGTTTGGCGATGTGCTCAATAGAATCCTGTTGATAGAAGAGGCCTTTAAGGTGACCAAAAGCAAGAACTTCATCGGTTGAAAGCGGATGTGTCACATTGAAAATGATCGTTTCAAATGACTTATCGGCTAGTGGAAGATCGCGAATCTGGCTTTTGAGCCTAGTATAAGCGTAGTGATCAATTAATAAAATTCGGTGTTTGTGCCGTTGAAGTGCGATAAGCAGATCATTAGGTTGCATTCGAGGTATGGTCAATTCTAACTGTTGCTCAAGCTTATCAATAAATGGATTAGTGGCAGTGACGTCTTCAGATAAAAAGTGAATGGTTCTGGTGTATATTTTTTTGTTCATTTTTTAAATCCTGTGTATTTGCATTAGTGCACACATAGAGTGCTGCAACGAAACCATCAGTGCGAATCGAGGTGTGCAGTTTGCGTTAAAATTCATGACAAAAAGTAATTCATGAATTACTCAGGAGAAGGGGAGCTGAAGAGGGGTCTAAAAAAAGACTTAGAGTTGTTGGACTTAGAGCTACGACGATACATTGTCAGTCGAGGAATTTGTCCCGAGCGTAAAGCGTGTTATCCTATTGCGCTATTTATCTATCATTACCAATTTAGACGGAGCGAAACATGGCTAGCCGTGGAGTTAACAAAGTTATTTTAGTAGGTAATCTGGGGTCAGACCCAGAAATACGTTACATGCCTAGCGGCGGTGCAGTAGCAAATATCACTATCGCAACGTCTGAATCGTGGCGCGATAAAGCGACTGGCGAACAGCGTGAGAAAACGGAATGGCACCGTGTTTCGTTATTTGGCAAACTTGCGGAAGTGGCGGGTGAGTATCTTCGTAAAGGTTCTCAAGTTTATGTTGAAGGTCAACTTCAGACGCGTAAATGGCAAGATCAAAATGGTCAAGACCGTTACACAACTGAAATCGTTGTTCAGGGCTACAATGGCGTAATGCAAATGCTTGGCGGTCGTGCTCAAGGTGGTGATCCTGCGCAAGGTATGGGTCAATCACAGCCACAACAAAGTGGTTGGGGACAACCACAGCAACCTGCAATGCAACAACAGCCTGCATATCAGCAACAGTCACAGCCACAACAGTCACAGCCACAACAAGCTCAGCCTCAATACAATGAGCCACCAATGGATTTTGATGACGACATCCCATTCTAAGTGCTTGTTATTGAAAAAAAGCCGCGCAAGTCGCGGCTTTTTTATATAGTAAATAATATCACATACGAAATCCCCCTAGTTGCTGGGTAAGGAATGCTAGCTAAGTGACTGTTTATCTATTAGCATCCTGAAAATTTGAATCATACGTTGAGAAAAGGAATTCTTTATCCATGAGGTACACGCCTACCTTAAAATTGAGTACTCGACTTGTTGCCTTTGTGACTGTCATTGTCACGAGTGCGATGTTTATTCTATTTCTTGGTGGGACACTGTCGTTTAAACAACTGGGTCAAGAATATCTAGAGCACTCATTGAAAGGCATTGTTGAAGTTGTCGATAAAGAGATGGAAGACCCAGATGCGGCCTATTCTCTCCAGCGATGGATGCCAAAAATGCTTCAAGCCTCGAACATTGTCGAGATGGAGTTGCACTCGTCTTACGGTGTGATTTATCGATTCAAAGACACAACCTCTAAAATAGACGCCTCTCTGCTATATCACACTCAATACACCTTGGAGCGCAATGACGGCTATAGCATTCGTTTTAAAGCGGTCCCACCGTATATTGGTTATGGATACTCAATGCAAGCGCTGTGGTCGATTACCTTAGCTGTTGCACTGATCGTCTTCTGTCTGCATCGTGGTCTTAAGTGGCTTAAGGATCAACTGCATGGCTCTGAACTGCTTGAAGAGCGTGGCCGAATGATATTAGCGGGTCGAGTAGAGGAGTATGCGCAAGGCGATGTCAAAGAGTGGCCTTATACTGCTAGTGAAGCACTCGATCGACTTATAGAAGAACTTCAAGATGCGCGTCAGGAGCGAAGTCGTTTTGATACCTTTATCCGCTCGCAGACCTTCTTGGATCAGTTAACGGGGGCGGCCAATCGAGTGCTATTCGATAGCAAATTGGAAGCGGCTTTGTCTGAACATGGATCCCATGGTGGCGTGTTGATCATTCGGGTAGATGACTGGGAAGTGATTCAAGTTGAGCAAAGTAAGCAGGTGGCGAACGACTTTCTCATTGAAGTGGGTGAAGGACTGAATAATGTGATACAGAGATATCCAGATGTGATCCTCTCTCGTTATTACAGCTCGGATTTTGCTATTTTTGCGCCTAATTTGTCGACTAAAGAAGTGTCAAATATGGCTGGCCATTGTTTAAAACAGTTAGCCAAACTTGATCCTCCTTCTCCTCTTGAAACCGATAATTGGGTGCATATTGGTGTCAGTATGTACCGTGAGGCAGAGAGTCAAGGGCGAATTATTGATGAAGCTGAAACTGCGTTAAAAAGTGCACAATTGCAAGGCATCAATACTTGGAGTCGTTTTCAAAAACACATTGAAGCAGACGAAGAACGAGGCAGTGTCCGTTGGCGAACTTTGTTTGATGTGGTGCTAAAGCCTGAGAACCTGTACATATTCTCCCAGCCTTGCTATCTCCTGAACCAGCAGCAAGATAAGAAAGTTGACCATTATGAGCTGTTTGCACGCATTAATGACCCAGATAAGGGAGTGATTAAGGCGTCGCGATTTAATTCAGCGATAGAATCAGTGGGCTACGAAGCTCGACTTGATACGGCGACAATCACGACAATTAGGCGCTACCTCGCTCAGTCAAACGATTCAGCAACTTACGCCATCAATTTGCATGTTGTTCCATTTGCCGACCGAAGTTACTTCAAGTGGTTCAGAGATGAACTCCTGCAATTGCCGTCGGAGCAAAGAGCGAGGCTAATATTTGAATTTGCTGAAGCCCGTTTGGTTAAGCATCTGGATTACATGCGTCCAGTGAGCAAGATGATTGCCGGTTTAGGGTGCCAAGTGGCAGTAGGGCAAGCTGGCCGTTCAATCGTCAGTACCCATTACCTTAAAGAGCTACCTGTCAGTTACTTGAAGCTCCATCGAAGTTTAATTAAAAAGATCGATCAACGGCATGAAAACCAGTTGTTTGTCCGCAGTCTAATGGGGGCGTGTGATGGACTTAAAACTCAGGTAATCGCCGTTGGTGTCGATAATAAGCAAGAACATAAAACGATTTTAGATTTGGGCGTGCACGGTATACAGGGTCGCTACTTATGTGCTGAGAAACAGATGCTGCCACTTGCAGCTAGCAGCATGAATGTCAGTCCATCTTCGAACAAAGTACAAGCTGGTCGGCGCAATCGCTGGAGAAGAACATAGAGCAGAATGAACATTCAATCACTGATTAGCAAATTTAAGCGCAGTAAAGAAACGGCAAAGCGTCTGAGCGTTGTTGTTCAGCCGAGTGCACTCTATTTTTCATCATTGCCTGGTGTAGAGTTAGCATTGTCGGTTCCTTATCAGGGCTCTACGTGGCATGAAACATTATTGGATGCTTTGCGAGATGCGAATGTGTCTGAGGTTGTGCTTGATGTCGTGCTCGACTCCAACCTGTACCAAACCTACCAGATAGAAAAGCCAAGTGTTCCAGAAAACGAACTTGCTGGGGCTTTGCCATTCTTACTCAAAGATCTTGTTAGCGAACGAGTGACCGATATTGTGGCAGACGCTGTGGCTCTGCCTAACAGCAATAAACTGCAAGTCTATGTATTTTCGCGCAGTGCAGTAGTCAACTTATATCACGGTCTCAAATCACTCAACATAGAGTTGTCGAGAATTATGGTTGAGGACGAAGTCTGGGGGCATGCGAGTGAGAATAAAAACTTCTTATTACTTCAACGCAGCAGGCAAAGTCAGTTCAGAGTTAGTGCATTTGTGGAGTCGCAATGTGCATTCCAACGTACAATACGAGGTATTGCCTCACCATTGACGGGCGTTGCAAGTAGTATCTTACAGCTAGATGGTATCGCACTAGAGTTGCAACGTTCGATTGATTACCTTTCGTCACAGTTACGCAGTGTTTCTCTGCACCAAATGTACATCTGTTGTGATGATGAAGAGCAGCAGCAAATCGTTGACGCTTTAAACGATACGCTTAGTGTAAAAGTCTCGCAGCTGTCGGAGTTGGGACAGCAATCCGGAGAAATTCTGGTTGGAATTGTTCAAAATTTACAAAATGCACAGATCAACCTGTTCCCTGAAGAGTTCAAAACGAAGCAAGACTATTTCACCCTACGCAATGTTGCGCTCATCTGGGGAGTGTTAAGTGCCTTTCTTTTGCTCAGCAGTGCCGCATTGGTGTACCAGAAAACTCAGTTAACTCAAGAACTGCAATTATATCGGTCACAAGTCGCAGAGTTTGAAAAACAAACCGCGGTGTTGAACCAACGCCTTAGTCAGCATAAGCCGACCCCTGCCAAAGTTGCTGCGGTAGCAAGGTTAAAGCTAGAAATAGAAGCGAAACGAAACTCTCTCAAAGCGGTCAGCGAGTTTGATGAAACTCAGCAAGTTGGTTATTCCGGTGTGATGCGTTCTTTGGCGGCTTTAGGTCGCAACGATATCTCGTTGAGTGAGATCTCCATTGATGCCGTCACGCTTGATTTGGTTGGTTTAGCCAGAAATCCGCAAGCGATCCCTAATTGGGTCAATCAATTCAAATCTGAGTTAGACCTCGTAGGAAGGACGTTTGAGAAACTCAAAATAGGTCGCAATGAACAAGGCATTATCACGTTTGAACTAAAGACGACTCAGGAGCGCGAATAATGCAGCAGTATTGGCAACAGTGGCAAGACAAGTTTGCTCAGTTAAGTCAGCGGGAGAAATGGCTGGTCGCTCTATGTGGCGTCGTGGCGTTTGGACTAGGAATATATGTTGTATTGGTTGAGCCGATCTTAAAAAACAATCAAGCGGTGATGAAACAGATCACTGCTACTAAGCTCGATGCACAACGTTTAGAGGCCGACATATTATTAATGACGGCTAAACTTAAAAAGGATCCAGACCAAGAACTCAATCTGGAGTTCAAGCGTTTGATGTCTGAAAGTCAGAGTTTATCTGAGCAACTTGCAGAGATCGTTGAGAATCTGATTTCACCGAGCGAGATGGCGCTACTGCTAGAAGATGTCTTATCAGAGACAAAAGGCTTAAAGCTGGTCGCGCTCGAATCAATGCAAGCTGAGCCAATAGTAAGTAATGAACAATCAGAAACCCTGTCCAGTTACTACTTACATCCAGTCAGACTCGAAGTGACGGGGAACTATTTTGCCATCGTTGAGTATTTAGATACGCTAGAGAACTTACCGATGAAATACTACTGGCGAAGCTTTCGATACACGGTTGAAGCGTATCCTGAAGCCCGTTTAGTGCTTGAAGTGTATACCCTAGGTTCCAGACAGGAGTTTATTGGTGGATAGAAAGTGGCTGTTTGCGGTATTCATGCTTATTTCAACGAATGTTTGGTCAGCACAAGATCCGACGGCACCTCTGGGTTGGGAAGCTCAACGGCCTGCGGGTGAGAAACCGAAGCAAAAGGTGCGACCACCCCTACCGGAGCTTCAAGCTATCGTCTGTTCTGGTGAGCAACATTGTTTAGCGACTCTTGCTGGTCAGGTAAGGGGGATGGGGGAAAAAATTAATGGCTACCGAATTAATCAAGTCCAGTCAGATGCTGTCATTTTGTCTCGCGGTGAACAGCAATGGAAATTAGAACTCTTTTCTATGGAAATTAAACAGTAAGGTCAGTGGAAACATATGCGTAAACTCGCTATCGCAATTACGATTACATCTATATTGGCTGGTTGCTCCATGGGACATCGCGATCCGATAGAAGCGAAAGGCACTCTCAATCAAGCGATCAATGAGCAAAATAGCCGCAGCCTTGAAACTCTGCCGCCTTCTGTTGAGGCTGACTTGATGCCGGAACTTGCCAATGACGACATAACAGAAAGCAAGACCATAAAACGTTTTCGAATCAAGGCCAATGGCGTCGAAGCAAAAGCTTTTTTTACCAGCTTGGTTAAAGGAACGGAATTTAGCGCCGCTATCCACCCCAAAGTGACAGGTTCTATCACAGTTAATCTGAGTGATGTTTCTCTTGATGAGGTGCTATCGGTAGTTCAAGACATGTATGGCTACGAAGTGACTAAGTCAGGTAACGTAATTCAGGTTTATCCTGCGGGGTTACGAACGGTGACTATTCCGGTTGATTACTTACAGTTCAAGCGTTCTGGTCGTTCACTTACCTCGATTTCAACCGGTACGATCACGAATACCGATAACAGTTCGTCGAACAACTCATCCAATTCTAATTCAAACTCGAACTCATCTAGCAGTAACTCGACTAACTCGACTCGAGGTGGGACGGAGATTGAAACGACTAACGAAAGTGATTTTTGGCCTCAGTTAGAAAGTGCGGTTTCACAACTTATTGGTTCTGGCAATGGACAAGGTGTTGTGGTGAGCCCTCAGGCGAGTGTGATTACCGTCAGAGCTTATCCTGATGAGATTAGAGAAATTCGCAACTTCTTAATGGTCTCCCAGCAACGTATGCACCGACAAGTTATTTTGGAAGCAAAGATTTTGGAAGTGACCTTGAGTGATGGCTATCAACAAGGGATAAACTGGTCGAAAGCCTTTACATCAAACGGGACGAATTACACTTTAGGTAAGGGCTCTACGGTCAAAGACTCGAATGGTTTGCCTTTGCCTTTTCCTTTGCCCGGCTTAGATACGATAGGCACCTTGTTAGGCGGTCAGTCTAATTTGGTTATTTCGAGCGGTAGTTTTGAAGCCGTATTGAGCTTTATGGCAACGCAAGGTGATCTGAATGTTCTTTCAAGCCCTCGGGTGACGGCCTCCAACAACCAGAAAGCGGTTATCAAGGTAGGCACGGACAGTTATTTTGTCACTGATTTCTCAGCAAATACGGATTCGAACAGTTCGACATCGAATACCACAACAGACATAGAGCTAACCCCTTTCTTCTCCGGTATTTCGTTAGATGTCACTCCGCAGATTGATGACCAAGGTAATGTGTTATTGCACGTTCATCCTGCTGTTATTGATGTGACTCAAGAGCAGAAAGAAATTGATTACGGTTCGAGACGGCTAACCTTGCCATTAGCAACAAGCTCGATTCGAGAATCGGATTCGGTGATTCGTGCTCAAGATGGCGATGTCGTAGTGATTGGTGGCTTAATGAAGTCGAACACGGTTGAGCAAGTGTCAAAAGTGCCATTTTTAGGTGATGTACCCGCATTAGGGCATCTGTTCCGTAATACGACTCAACTGACGCAAAAAACCGAATTGGTGATTCTTTTGAAACCATCAGTCGTTGGTATCAACACTTGGCAAAAAGAGCTGGAACGTTCTAGAGATTTGCTGCAAGAGTGGTTCCCTGACGGGCAGTAGTATATATGTACCTCGAACACTTTGGTTTTGAGCACTTGCCGTTTCACCTCACTCCAGATACAGACTTGTTTTTGGGGTTAGAGCCTCATTATGAGGCGATTCAGACAGTCATGGCGGCACTGGCCATGGGGGAAGGGCTAATCAAAGTGACAGGGGAAGTGGGCACAGGTAAAACCATGATATGTCGAGTCATGGCAAAGCTGTTTGAACCCCATATCCAATTGGTATTTGTACCTAATCCCGCTTTGGATGGAGAGCAGTTGCGAAAGGCGGTCGCCAGTGAACTGGGTATCGATAATAGTGAGTCAGCATCGATTGTTGATGATATTCAGGGGCGTCTGATTGAGCTGACGGCGCAAGGCAAGCAGGTTGTTGTGTTGATTGATGAAGCACAAGCTCTTAGTGATGATGCTTTGGAAGTGCTGAGGTTGTTCGGCAATCTAGAAACTGAACGGTGTAAGCTGTTGCAAACGGTAATATTTGGTCAGCCTGAATTGGATGAACGTCTGTCACAGCATCATTTACGTCAGTTTCGCCAGCGGATTACTTTTAGTGCTCAGTTACGCGGACTGACTCTTGACGAGACCGTGGCTTACATTGACAACCGACTAAGCAAAGTCGGTGGTCAAACTTCTCTATTTTCTCTCAATCATAAGAAGGCTATCTGGCGAGCAAGCAAAGGTTATCCAAGATTGATTAATCAAATCTGCCATAAAGCACTGCTGTTGGCTTGCAGTCAACAGCTAGCAATTGTCACTAATCGACAACTATTTGCTGCCATTCATGACACTTATGACAGTTGTAAACCTAAATTTAAGAGCCCGCTATTGTGGGGGTGGAGTTAAATCATGAGTGCAATTAATAACGCGCTTGCCAAGTTAGCTAAAGAGTCGCCATCGAAAGTGACACTTACCAAAGCTGATATCGCCCCAGTGAAACAACGTCCTGTTTTACCTTGGGTGGTAGGAAGTTTTGCGCTGAGTTTAGCGGTTGGTGGCTGGGCAATATCTCAGCAAGCACCGATGAGCGATCGACTTGAGACCATCGAATTTGCGAGCGAGCAAATTGAGGTTGCTTCACCCACTCAGAAAGTGACGCCCAATCACTCTGCCCTGTATCGGACGGATCGCCAAGATAAGCCGTCCCAATCCGCTATAGAAACGCAAAAGGTGAGTAAAAAAACGCCACATCCACAGCAAGCTCCTACTGTATTGCTGGCTCAAAATAAAGCGACAAGCAACCAAGCTTCTCAAGTGACACAGGCTCAACTAGGCGAAGTGGTTATTGAGCAAGTCGATTTAACGCCACAGCAGTTGTCGGATAAAGCACAACAGCGCGCAAAAAAAGCACTGGATGGCAACAATCTATCAGAAGCACTCAATCATTATAGTGAGGCATTGCGTTATACACCGGCCGATGCCTCAGTCAGAAAACGCTTATCTGCGCTTTACTATGGCAAAGGAGAAGTAAGAAAAGCCGCTGAAATTTTGCAAAAAGGTATCGCCCTCAACCCAGAGGATGTTGATTTACGCTTAGCTTTGGCAAGAATGCTGATGAAAGAGCAGCAGAACGGCGTGGCTTTAACGGTACTCAGTGCCCTACCAAAATCTGTCTCAGTGGAGTACTTAGCTTTACGTGCTGCTTTAGCGCAAAAAGAAAAGCAAGATGAGATGGCTCTGCAAAGTTACCAGCAGTTAGTTGCCATTGAGCCTGATAGTGCTCGCTGGTGGTTAGGACTGGCTATTCAACAAGAGCGAGCTTTTGATTTAGCATCGGCAAAAAGCGCCTACCATCAAGCGTTGACTAAGCTTGGACTCTCTAGCCAGTCGCAGCAATTTATCCGAGACCGACTAACTCTGATTAGCAGTTTAGAGGAATCCAGCAGTGAAAATTAAATTAAGAAAGCGCTTGGGTGATTTGCTAGTCGAAGAGGGCATTATCACTGAACACCAAGTTGAACAGGCGCTAAATGCACAGCAATCAACGGGTCGAAAGTTAGGTGCGACATTAATCGAGTTAGGATTCTTAAGTGAGCATCAGATGCTGACATTTTTGTCTCAGCAACTTGATATTCCCTTGATCGATCTCAGTCGAGCCAATGTCGATATCGATGCAGTCCAACTTCTGCCTGAAGTGCACGCTCGCCGTTTGCGGGCATTGGTCATTGCTCGTCAAATGGATACCTTGCGAGTCGCAATGAGCGATCCTGCCGACCTGTTTGCTCAGGAGGCGCTACTCGGTCAATTATCGCAATACGCGATCGAGTTTGTTATCGCACCAGAAAAACAACTGGTGGAAGGGTTTGATCGCTACTATCGCCGAACTAAAGAAATTGCTTCGTTTGCAGAGCAGTTACAAGCGGAGCATCAGGTAACCGAAGCCTTCGATTTTAATATTGAAAGTGAAGACAGTGACGAAGTGACTGTGGTTAAGCTGATCAATTCACTGTTTGAAGATGCCATCCAAGTGGGAGCATCGGACATCCACATTGAACCAGATTCGAATGTTCTGCGTCTACGCCAGCGTATCGATGGGGTCTTGCATGAAACATTGCTCAATGAGGTCAACATTGCCTCGGCGTTAGTGCTGCGTCTAAAACTAATGGCTAACTTAGATATTTCTGAAAAGCGTTTGCCGCAGGATGGACGCTTTAATATCCGAGCCAAAGGGCAATCGGTGGACATTCGTATGTCTACTATGCCAGTGCAATACGGTGAGTCGGTGGTTATGCGTCTGCTCAATCAGTCTTCTGGCGTGAGAAAACTAGAAGAGTCAGGTTTGCCCGATGATCTACTCGTCAGGTTAAGGCGTCAATTGCGTCGACCTCACGGCATGATATTAGTGACTGGCCCAACTGGTTCGGGAAAAACAACGACTCTGTATGGTGCACTCAATGAACTCAATGAGCCAGGCAAAAAAATCATTACTGCTGAAGATCCCGTTGAATACAGATTACCGCGAGTCAATCAGGTTCAGGTTAATCCTAAGATAGACCTCGATTTCTCTACTGTGTTGAGAACATTTCTACGTCAAGACCCTGATATCATCTTGGTCGGTGAGATGCGTGATCAGGAAACGGTCGAAATTGGCCTTCGTGCAGCACTTACTGGGCATTTAGTGCTAAGTACATTGCATACCAATGATGCGGTCGATAGTGCGCTACGAATGATGGACATGGGGGCGCCAGGCTATCTTGTTGCGAGTGCTGTTCGTGCGGTCGTCGCTCAGCGATTGGTGCGAAAAGTATGCCCTGATTGTAAAACGGAAGATGAACTTGATGCGGCAGACAAGCAATGGATCGCTCAACGCTTCCCTAATCAGGTTGAAAGTCGTTTTGTTAAAGGCCGTGGTTGCCAAAACTGTAACCTAACGGGTTACAGAGGGCGTATTGGTGTATTTGAAATGCTTGAGCTTGAGCAAGATATGATGGATATGCTTCGCGCAAATGATGCCGTAGGCTTTTCACGCGTGGCACGTAACGCACCCAACTACAAACCGTTGCTTGCTTCTGCCATGGAGTTAGCTTTGCAAGGCATTGTCAGTTTGAGTGAAGTGAAGACCTTGGGAGAAGGTGACTCTTCAGGTTCTGCACAGGCGATCTACATCTAGGAATCACTATGCCACATTTTCGATATCAAGGCAGACACTCAGATGGCTCAGCGACGTCTGGAACGATAGAAGCACCGACTCAGGATGCGGTTGCCGAACAGTTGTTGAATAAGGGAATCATTCCGACCCGTATTCAGGCTGGCGGTGGTCAGGCTGCGTTCAATATTGATGTCAAATCGTTACTCACTCCAACGATCCCTTTGGAAGTGCTGGTCATTTTCTGTCGTCAGCTATACAGCCTAACTAAAGCCGGAGTTCCCTTGCTGCGCTCGATGAAAGGGTTGAGTCAAAATAGCGCCAACAAGCAACTTCAGCAAGCGCTTGAAGCGGTCACTCAAGAGCTAACCAACGGTCGCAGCTTGTCGAATTCAATGCAGATGTATCCTAAAGTGTTTAGCTCACTGTTTGTCTCTATGGTCCATGTCGGGGAGAACACAGGTCGTCTTGATCAGGCCTTGTTGCAACTGGCGAACTACTATGAGCAGGAAGTTGAAACACGTAAGCGTATTAAAACAGCGATGCGTTACCCGACGTTTGTGATCAGTTTTATTGTGGTCGCGATGTTTATTCTCAACGTTAAAGTGATCCCTCAGTTTACCAGTATGTTCGCTCGCTTCGGTGTCGATCTGCCACTGCCAACACGAATCCTCATTTCAACGTCAGAATTCTTTGTTAACTATTGGTTGGTTCTGGTCGCTATCATGATAGGTGCCTTATTTGCCCTGAAAGCTTGGATCGGGACTGCCAATGGTCGTGAGCAGTGGGATAAGTTTCGCTTGAGAATGCCTGTGGTCGGAGAGTTGATCAATCGAGCTCAACTGTCACGATTTTCAAGAACCTTTGCCTTGATGCTTAAGGCGGGGGTACCGCTCAATCAATCATTGGCTTTATCTGCGGAAGCGTTAGGAAATCGATTTCTAGAAAACCGACTTCTTGAGATGAAATCCTCCATTGAAGCGGGCAGCCCTATATCATCGACAGCAATTAATAGCGGCATCTTTACACCATTGGTTATTCAGATGATTTCTGTCGGCGAGGAGACGGGGCGAATAGACGAACTACTACTAGAAGTAGCTGACTTCTATGACAGAGAAGTGGACTATGACCTAAAAACACTAACAGCACGCATCGAGCCGATATTGTTGGTGATTGTCGCCAGTATGGTGTTAGTGCTTGCGCTGGGTATCTTCCTGCCGATGTGGGGCATGCTTGATGCTATCAAGGGTTAATGCGGCACTGTTCCTTCAGCGCTCAAGATTAATCACTTGGTTGCTGGTGGTGATGGTTCTGACTCTCAGCTTGCTACTCGCGTGGCAGAATGTAGAAGTTAAGGCCAACGATTCTGCTTTTTTGCTGGCGACGCAAAGAGTGATTGAACGAGCGAGTTACTTTAAGCAGCAGTGGTTATTGGCAAAGAGAAATACGCCGTTAGAGGTTGATGGTAGGGTGTTGAACTACACTAATAGTGGGTGGATTGAACCGCTTGATAGTGACCGACAGAATAGCTGTATTTTTTGGTTTGAGGTTCTATACCCAGAGAAAGAAATCCTAGGTAAAGAGCCATGGAAGATAGTCGATGATTCAATAGGCACCAGCTACAGTTGTAGCTATTTTTATCAGCAAGGCAGAGTGTTCACTATCAATCTGATCGGTAACAAGTTTTCTGCTAAAGTTGGATTCTTAGCTGAGTCTCATAATTGAAGTTTGGCTTCTAGCAGAAGTAAGAAAATTCCGTATAATACGGTGTACTAAATAGTAGGTTATTAATTTATGGCTAACAAACAGTCTGGTTTTTCATTGGTTGAGTTGGTCGTGGTCATTGTCGTGGTAGGTTTACTTGCCGTGGCGGCGTTACCGCGCTTTTTAGATGTGACTGATGAAGCAAAAAAAGCCAGTGTTGAAGGTGTTGCTGGCGGATATGCGACGGGCGTGTTATCGGCTAGAGCCCAGTGGGAAGCAGAGGCGAGACCCTCGGTGACCATTGATGGTACAACACGTAATACAGTGAACTATGACGGTGTTGATTTTTGGCTTACAAGTTCTGACCAAGCTGGTGGGGATTTTAGAGATGGCTATCCGTATGCCATCAACAACGGTGACAATAGTTTTCCTGCCGGACTGACCAATGATATTTGTATCGAACTCATGTCTAACCTACTTCAGAATCCGCCAAGAGTGGGCACAACTGCTCAAGCTGAGGCCGATTCAAATATTAAGTATTCAGCCCAGGCTGATGACGCGGCTTCAACTTGCACCTATATTCAGCAAGAGGGTAATAGCGAAAATCAGTTTGTTTATGAAATTGAAACGGGTCGTGTGAGCGTAACTCTGCAGTAATGCGCTATAAAATAGAGAGATAGAACGATGAAAAGACAAGGCGGTTTCACCCTTATTGAACTTGTGGTAGTCATTGTTATTTTGGGTATTCTTGCCGTCACTGCGGCACCACGTTTTTTGAACTTACAAGGCGATGCACGACAAGCATCACTAGAAGGTCTGCGAGGAGCAATTGCGGGTTCTATGGGCATCTCATACGGTCGTGCCGCGATCAATGGTATTGAACGTAACGCGTATGATGCATGGGTAAGCGCTAATGATACAGGTACTGTCATTGGCGACATTGCGCATGACTTTGGTTACCCAACTGCGGTTGACAATAATGCTGATAACTTAGGCGGCATTGTGCAAACCTTGGATTTGTCTGCTGAGTTTGGAGTATTAGATTCAGCTAACGATGATGCTACCGATCAAACTAATGACTGGATAGAGATTGGCCTAACAGGATTTTCGGAACAGTGTGTACGTTATACAGCAGCGACAGATGCAGATACTCCAGCGACGGTAGCTTTAGTAGGAGGTGCCGGATTCTGTGGAGTGGCAGCTAACTAATTAATTTGAAAGGCCAGCTCCGCTGGCCTTTCCTTTACACTCTCTTTCTTATCGGCCATTTGCTGCTTTTAGTATCACGCCAACTGATATACTCAAAATAACTGACACTTTCACGGTACTAGGCATGGTTAAGTCGAAGTTCGCTGGTTTTACATTAGTCGAGTTAATTGTCGTTATCCTGTTGATTGCGATTGTCTCCCTATATGCCGTTAGCCGCTACTCCGGTACCTCTGGCTTCTCTCCCTTTGTTGCTCAAGAGCAGGTAATTTCGGTTATTCGTCAGGTTCAGGTTAACCGCATGCAATCGAATATCGATATTGATGCTGTGGTTGGCAATAGCAACTTTTCCTTACGCTTATTGAACGACTGTATTGGCTCCCAAGCTGCCTGTGCAGATCAAAATCAAAGTCGCAGTGACTGGGTGGTAATCGCAGGGGTGACTTTTACCTCTAACGTTGGCAACTTGGTTAATTTTGATTTGTTAGGAAATCCCGATGGCGTTGCAACCCCGGTCAACATCGAGATGCGATCTACAGACGGGACTTGTGCAGGTGTCGAAATAAATGCCATTGGTTACGTTTCGCCACGGGGGTGCTAATGAAGCGTAAGCTTGGCTTTACCTTAATCGAGAGCATCATTGTGATTGTGGTGATGGGGCTGGCTATGGTGACTATCACCAGTTTTCTCGTGCCACAAATAACGCGTTCAGCAGACCCTTACTACCAAACTAGATCGGCGGCGTTGGGACAAAGTGTTATGTCCTCAATTTTGGCGCGTGGTTTCGATGAAAACAGCGATTTGAGCGGTGGCTTTGCTCGCTGTGATGAAGTCATTGTTGGCCAGCCGGTTGTCAGTTGTACCGCAGAGGACGACTTTGGTGCAGAGGAAGATGAGGGAGTTGATGCTGACGCCATTCGTCCACAGTTATATAACGATGTCGATGACTTTATTGGCTGTTGGCAGCAACAACCTGCCAACGGATGTCGTGATTTAGATTTGTTACTAGGAGATTCCAGCTACCGTAATTTCCGTTTGGATATTGAGGTGACTTATGCAGATGGAACGAGCTTAAAGAGAATTAATCTAGTGATTTCTGCCGCCGACCAGACACCCGTGACCCTGGATGCTTATCGAGGTAACTATTGATGAAAGCCAAAGGTTTCACGTTAATTGAAATGGTGATCACCCTAATTGTTGGCGCGATTCTGGTGCTGGGTATTGCTGGCTTTGTTGAGCTGGGTGCGAGAGGCTATTCGGATACGGTCGAACGTCAGCGATTGCAAACTCAGGCGAAATTTATATTGGAGAAAATGTCGCGCGAGATTCGCCATGCGGTGCCTAATATGCTTAGTAGCAACAGCGTAATCGCACAGTCCACTAGTTGTATCTCTTTTTTTCCGATTCTGGACTCGGGTTATTATGCGGTTTCAGGGGATGATATTCAGTTTGTTATCGGCCAGCAAGGCGTCACTGCGGACGATCTGGGCCAACTGACTCTAGTCATTAATCCTACCGAAGCAAATCCGACGAACAATGTGTTCCCACTGAACAATGTCACTAGCAGCAACGATACCTTTTTAATTCCAGATGCCGCGTCTTCTTTAGTTGGCAATTCAGTGTCGAATCGTCATTACATCTATAATCCTAATGGTCGCGTCGATTACTGTTTGGCTGGTGGTCAACTGCGCAGAGCGGTGAATGGTAATAATGATTTACCCTTATCAGACATCGGCGTAGATGGAACGCTCGATTACATTCCTGCAACCGTTCAGACCAATGGCATTGTTGATGTTGATATCACGTTTAACAATGCGCAGGGAGACGAAGCGAGTAACTTTCAGCAGCAGATACAGGTGCTAAATGTTCCGTAAAAAACAGCAAGGCAGTTTATATATAGTGATTATTTTTGTGCTTGTTGTGATGGGGTTTCTGGCAACAAGCCTTAGCCGTATTAGCTGGTCAAACAGTGATAGTCACTCGAAGGATGCGATAGGGACGCAGGCAGCTCTGTTAGCGCACTCTGGCAACGAGTGGGCGCTAAAAGAGATTTATGATATTGCAGGCGCAGATTCAGTGGCCAATCAATGTGCAGCGATAGATGGGACAGCGATAAATCTATTTCAAACCACGGTCAGTTGCCAGAGTGTTGAGGTAAGTTGTCAGGCAAGAGGTGGACAACTTGCGGACGGAACTCAAATGTATGTGGTGACCTCAGTGGCAAATTGTGGAACAGGGGTAAATCAAATGCAGCGTAGTCAGCAAGTATGGATTAGGGAGTGATGATGCGAATAATTAAGTCGCTGTTTATCAGCTTGACACTATTGCTGTTTTCGGCCGTAACCTTTGCTGCATGTCAATATAAGGGCAAGGAAGACTTCACTGTTTCATTTACTGTATTGGCTTCTGATAACTATCAAAGCTTTGTTCTTAACCAAGGTAGCCATGGTTATACCTTATGGTACACAAAGGAAGAAAAAAGTTCAGGCAGCTATATCTTTAACGAGCAACAGCTTGTTACTGGCAATACTTACCAAATTACGATTGTGAGTGAGTATAACAGTTCGATAAAAATGAGTGATCTTGAATACTATCGTAATGATGGCAATGGTTGGTTACTGATTGACAAGAAAACGCAAGCACTCGAGAACGGAGCTCACAGACCCGCTCCTTCTAATGGTGTTAGTGATTTGAACTGTAGCAATACAGCTAATCCGCCATCGGTGTTTCCAGAACAGTGTGCAATCGCACCTTATGCCGTACAAAGTTGGCAAGGTGCTGCATCTTCAGCATTAACGTTTACTGGCGACGGAAACATATATGGCACCAAGTCTTTTCTGGGCAAAGTGGGCTTTGATCAAGTCGTAAAAGAGTGGGATGAGCAACAAGCTTGTGATGGAAAAGCTTGTGAGGCCGACTCTGCATTATTTGTTGATAGCCCTGCCGTAGAATCTGTGTTTACCACTACACAGAGTGTGACTTTAGGTTGGAATAGCACACCAGAGTCCTTTACGGGAAATAACTATAGCAAGGTAACAGTCAGCGGTGGAGTACACATATTCCCCAACAGCGAGTATCAAATTGGTGAACTGGTCATACTAAATGATGCCGTGGTTCAGTTCCCGAATAAAACATGGCTTAAAGTGAACAGGCTAACCATGATCGATAACGGTAAATTTGTCACAAAAGATAATGATAGCTCCAACTTAATTATATGGGCGGAAAATTCAACATCTGGAGTATTGGCTAATATTGATATAGGTGAAGGAACCCAGCCTATTTATGCTGTTATCTTCAGCCGTCATTCAGCTCGTTTTAGTGGCAGTACGTCTATTATTGGTTCGATTACATCTAGATATATCGAAATGGATGGAAGCAGCCGAATCGATGCGAGGGGCAATGAATGCTCGACTCCGGTAGAGATTAGTCGTATCGAAATTAAACCCTACAACTATCATCTAACCTGCGAGATTGGGGATGACCAGATTGTTGAGGTCCATGTTTTAGATAGCGATGGCAATTATCTTTCAGGTTATCAACCGTCTTTAATTCAGGAAAATGGCAATAACCTGAGCATTAATTTTATTGCTGAAGCAAATGGTATTGCTCAATATCGAGTAACCACCTTACCAACCTCCACTGTCGGAGACTATGATCTGAAAGCGAGCCTCACGACAGAGGGGCAGACGTTTGAAGATACGGATCAGATCAAGTATGTGCCGTATAAATTTGAGGTCGCAGATCAGTATGTGATTGCGGGTCAGAACAATCAGGCGAGTGTCGATGTAAAAGCGTGTAGTAATAGTGGCCAGTTGATCACATTAGGTTATACCGGAAGCCCTACGGCGAGTTTTTCCTACCAAAGACCCTCTTCCGCCTTGGTTGATACGAATGATTTCACTTTTAGTGCCCAACTAACAGACTCGAATCGTAACGCTGATTTTACCTTTAAAGAGTCTGGTCATATTCGAGTGACGATGACCGATAACAGCTTTGTCTGTGATGATGGCCGTTGCCCCGTAGAAGGCGGTGCATTACAAGGCCAGTTTGATGTCTACTCGCGACCATGGAAAATCGCAATGTGTAATGTGGCTGAGGTGAATAATAGCTCAAACCTCAACCCAGCAACCACAACAGGCAGTCCCGGTTTTATGGCGTCTGGTGATGATTTTACTGTGAGCTATGTTCCCATTGTGCATGTTGACGCTAGAGGCAGTGCGTCTGAGCAATGCGACTACCCTCAGACAGGCAATTATGGCTTGGATAATGGTCCACTTAATGTGACTTATCGTGTCATTTACCCGACGGCATCGGCAGTCAGCGGTACAGTCACACCCAGCACAATTCCCGCTTTCGATAGTAGTAACCTAACGAGACAACTGACTCACAATTGGAATGAGGTTGGTACTGTCCAGTTTACGACAGGGGCAACTTACCTAACGATGGATCTCGATGCTGATCAGCTGGAAATCGGTCGTTTTTATCCTAAGTTCTTCAATGTCGTCAATACCCCGAGTTGGGATTACCCAGGCAACCAATCTTTCGCCTATATGAATCAGCCGTTTAACGGTGTGTCCTTTGATGTCGAAGCGTTAAACGCTCAGGAACAGGCAGTGCAAAACTATGCTAGCTTTGATTCTGATTTAACGGCGGGCTTTGTTCTGTTCGAGCCAGATTTTACCGAGCGATTTAACTCGCCCACACCGAGCAAACAGTGGGCACTCACATCACAACGTAGTATTGGTACTTTCACATTGGACGATGCTGCGCCTTCGACTGATTGCGAAAGTGAACTGTGCTGGGAAAAGGCGCCAGCGGCAGATGGCTACCAAGATGGTCCATTTAATGGTGCAACTGGCACTGCATCAAATATCTCGATAACTGACACCGGAGTATCAAATAGAGATCCTGTCGATTATCCAACACCAGCAGAAGGTGAAGATGATCCTCGCGTGCTGACACTGCAACCGGATATTCGTTTTGGACGAATAGAGCTGGATAGTGTTGGTGGAACGGTTAGCTCTGAACTGCCAATTCCACTGCGCGTGAAGTTCTGGGATGGCAGTCGCTTTATTACCAACACCGACGATAGCTCCACAGAGGTGGATGGCAGTAACGATGCAGGCGAGAATCGCAATATCTGGGTTGAGCCTAATCAAACCGCTTTTGAGGTTACCTTAGGTGATGGTGGTCAAATAGCCGTTGGTCAATCTCGAACCATAACTGCCACTCATGCCTCAGATGTTCGCCAGCAGACGCAGGTATGGTTAGAGCTGGACAATGCCAGCAATCAGCTACCTTGGTTGCGTTTTCGTTGGCAAGATGCCAATCGGGCAGAAATAAATGGCGAGGAGGATCCTTCTTCGGTAGTGACGTTCGGAATTTATCGAGGAAATGATCGGGTGATCTTCAGAGGTGAACCGGGCTTAACTGGGCAGTAATTTCTGTGTTTTTTTTGCCCATCGTTAGGAATCTGTTAGAAATTGCGTGTTTCAGCCCATGTTTACACTTCAATGCCTTGCTGTAGCGGCAAGGCATTGGTACATTTAGTGCAATTTTCTATCTTATAATTCTTTCAGGACGAGCGAAGAATATGTTCAAAAAACTTCGTGGCATATTTTCAAATGACCTATCTATCGATTTAGGTACTGCCAACACTCTTATCTACGTTAAAGGACAGGGCATCGTCCTAGACGAGCCTTCTGTCGTTGCAATTCGTCAAGACCGCAACCGTGCGGGCAAAAGTGTCGCTGCTGTCGGACACGCCGCAAAGCAGATGCTAGGCCGTACTCCAGGTAACATCTCTGCAATCCGTCCAATGAAAGATGGCGTTATCGCTGATTTCTACGTGACAGAAAAAATGCTTCAGCACTTTATTAAACAAGTGCATGACAATAGCGTACTAAAACCAAGCCCACGTGTACTTGTTTGTGTCCCTTGTGGTTCAACTCAAGTAGAGCGTCGTGCAATCCGTGAATCTGCGCTAGGTGCCGGTGCTCGAGAGGTTTATCTAATTGACGAACCTATGGCAGCAGCGATTGGTGCAGGTCTACGCGTTTCTGAGCCAACGGGCTCAATGGTGGTCGATATCGGTGGTGGTACGACGGAAGTTGCGGTTATCTCACTAAATGGCGTGGTTTACTCTTCGTCAGTGCGTATTGGTGGTGACCGTTTCGATGAAGCGATCATCAACTATGTGCGTCGTAACTACGGTAGCTTGATTGGTGAAGCAACCGCAGAGAAGATCAAACATGAAATCGGTTCTGCTTATCCAGGTGATGAGGTTGAAGAGATCGAAGTTCGTGGTCGTAACCTAGCAGAGGGTGTGCCGCGTAGCTTTAGCCTAAACTCCAATGAGATTCTTGAAGCACTTCAAGAGCCACTAACAGGTATTGTTTCTGCAGTAATGGTTGCACTTGAGCAATGTCCACCAGAGCTTGCTTCTGATATCTCAGAAAACGGTATGGTACTAACGGGCGGTGGTGCGTTACTTAAAGATCTTGATCGTCTTCTGACTGAAGAAACAGGTATCCCTGTTGTTATCGCAGAAGATCCACTAACGTGTGTTGCGCGTGGTGGTGGTAAAGCTCTTGAAATGATCGATATGCACGGCGGCGATCTGTTTAGCGAAGAATAATTGATTGATCTTGGCGTTACGCCAAGATTGGCAAGATAAGGATCTCATATTCTATGAAGCCTATTTTTGGCCGGGGACCTTCACTTCAGCTACGTCTGTTTTTTGCCGTCATTCTATCAGCCAGCCTAATGCTGGCTGATAGTCGTTTAGGCGCATTTGCCCACGTACGTTATCTGCTCAATAGTGTAGTAGCCCCAATCCAATATTTAGCGGATGTTCCTCGCGTAATGTTTGATGGTGCTTATGAGCGTTTTAACATCCGTCAAGATTATATGGAAAGCACTCGTACGCTTAAGCGCGAGGTGTTACGCCTTAAAAACGATCTACTGCTGCTTGATCAGTATCGTGAAGAAAACCAGCGATTACGAAAGCTACTGGGTTCATCATTTATTCGAGATGAACGTAAAGTGGTGACCGAAGTGATGGCGGTTGATACCTCGCCATATCGTCATCAAGTGGTGATAGATAAAGGTCAGATTGACGGTGTTTATGTCGGACAACCAGTCGCCAATGAAAAAGGCATCGTGGGTCAAGTCACCTTCGTGTCGGCTCACAACAGCCGAGTGTTGCTGTTGACTGATAGCCTCAGCGCCATTCCTGTGCAAGTGATTCGCAATGATATTCGAGTTATCGCCTCGGGTAATGGTAAGTCAGATCGTATCAATCTTGATCACATCCCAATCAGTTTAGATATTGAACAGGGTGATCTATTAGTGACATCGGGTTTAGGTGGCATTTATCCAGAAGGCTTCCCTGTGGCACATGTTGCCGAGGTTGAGCGAGATACTGCTCGTGAATTTGCTGTGATTGAAGCGGAGCCTGTGGTCGACTTTGAACGCTTACGTTACTTGCTATTGATATGGCCGAATGATTCTCGTCAGGAGAAGATCCAACAAGTACTGCCTGAGAATTTGGAGGAGTAAGACCAATGGCGAATAGTGTACTAAAAGGTAAGCTTGTCATTGCTTGCTCTTTCTTAATCGCATTGACGCTCCAGACCATTCCTTGGCCTGGTATGCTTGACCTACTACGCCCATCTTGGTTGCTGTTAGTAGCTTGCTATTGGGTTTTGGCTCTGCCTCATAGAGTGAATGTCGGCAGTGCTCTGATTTTGGGTCTTCTATGGGACTTGTTGCTCGGCTCAACGCTAGGAATTCGCGGTATGATGATGTCTATCGTGGTCTATCTGGTGGCGTTGAACTTCCTTGTGATTCGCAACATGGCTCTTTGGCAGCAAGCCATTTTAATTGGCATTATGTCGATGGTCTTAGATGTACTGATCTTCTGTGGTGAGTATTTGATTCAGGATGTAACGTTTAATCCCGTTTCTCTTTGGAGTGGTTTGATTAACTGCATACTCTGGCCATGGATGTTCCTCTTAATGCGTCGCGTTAGACGCCATTGGCATATACGATAATAAATGAATACATCACTGATTTTGGCCTCAGGCTCGCCGAGACGCAAAGAGCTGCTTGCACAATTAGGCTACTCATTTTCTGTTGTTGTTACCGACGTAGAAGAGTGTCTCAAGACAGGAGAAAGTGCGCAGCAATACGTCGCGCGGCTGTCTAAAGATAAGGCTATGGCTGCGGTTAAGCTTGAACCCGAATCAGTGGTGATTGGCTCTGATACCATCGTTGTTTGTGACGATATGGTATTGGAAAAGCCGCATGACTTGGCGCATGCTAAACAAATGTTATTGATGCTTTCTGGACGAGCGCATCAGGTGATGACAGCGGTGACTGTCGCAACACAAGAGATTCAAGAAACTGTAGTGGTCTCTACAGACGTATGGTTTAAAACCCTGTCAGAACAAGAAATAGAACAATATTGGCAAACGGGTGAACCGTGCGATAAAGCTGGTAGTTATGGTATTCAAGGAATTGGTGGGCGATTTGTAACGCGTATAGAAGGAAGTTACTACGCGGTTATGGGCCTGCCTCTTTATGAAACCGACCAGCTCTTGCAAAAATTTTTATAATTTATTTTGAGGTGCGCTCATGAGTGCAGAGTTGCTTATCAACGTGACCCCGAGTGAAACTCGAGTGGCCATGATTGAAGGGGGAACCCTACAAGAAATCCATGTTGAACGTGAAGCAAAACGCGGAATTGTCGGAAACATCTATAAAGGCAAAGTGAGCCGAGTCCTACCGGGCATGCAGGCTGCATTTGTTGATATCGGCTTAGAGAAAGCGGCCTTTCTTCATGCTTCGGATATCGTTCCACATACTGAGTGCGTTGCTGAAAATGAGAAGCAGCAGTTTCAGGTTCGTGATATTTCTGAATTGGTACGCCAAGGTCAGGACATTGTCGTTCAAGTGGTAAAAGATCCTCTCGGGACAAAAGGTGCACGCCTAACAACCGACATTACTCTGCCGTCGCGTTACCTAGTCTTTATGCCTGGGGCGAGCCATGTTGGAGTATCGCAGCGAATTGAGAGTGAAGAAGAACGCAATCGACTGAAAAAAGTGGTCGGTCACTACTGTGATGAAAACGGCGGTTTTATCATTCGTACGGCGGCTGAAGGTGCGGATGAAAAAGAGCTCTCCCAAGATGCAGCTTTCCTGAAGCGTCTATGGTCAAAAGTCATGGAACGTCGCAGTAAGTACAAAACACGTTCGACGCTCTATGGCGAACTTGGTCTTTCTCAACGTATCTTACGTGATTTTGTCGGCACTGAGCTTAACAAAATCTTGGTCGACTCTCGTACAGAATTCGAGAATCTCAAAGAGTTCACTTCGGAATATGTCCCTGA
Organism: Vibrio sp. M250220; assembly: GCF_036533795.1. Taxonomy (NCBI): domain Bacteria; kingdom Pseudomonadati; phylum Pseudomonadota; class Gammaproteobacteria; order Vibrionales; family Vibrionaceae; genus Vibrio; species Vibrio sp. M250220. The sequence goes on from NZ_JATABI010000012.1 coordinate 48,260, forward strand.
ATTAACCGAGAAGCTAGAGCTGTACGAAGGCGACAAACCCATCTTTGATATGTATGACACCGAGAATGAAATTCAACGCTCTCTTGAGCGTAAAGTGGATTTGAAATCAGGTGGTTATCTGATCATTGATCAAACTGAAGCCATGACAACGGTGGATATCAACACGGGTGCGTTCGTTGGGCGACGTAATCTCGAAGAGACGATTTTCAACACCAATATCGAAGCGACTCAGGCGATTGCGCGTCAACTTAGATTACGTAATCTTGGCGGGATTATTATTATCGATTTCATCGATATGGCGTCAGATGAGCATCGCAACCGTGTTCTTACATCTTTGGAAGCCGCGCTAAGCAAAGATCGTGTCAAAACCAATATCAATGGTTTTACTCAGCTTGGATTGGTTGAAATGACCCGTAAGCGTACTCGCGAAAGCATTGAGCACATCTTGTGTTCTTCGTGCCCTACGTGTGAAGGTCGTGGCAGCGTTAAAACTGTTGAGTCTGTATGTTATGAGATCCTACGTGAAATTACTCGCGTCAATCGTGCTTACGATGCGGATAAGTTTGTTGTCTACGCATCCCCAGCCGTTGCAGATACCTTACATGGTGATGAGTCTCACGCATTGGCAGAGCTTGAAGTCTTTATTGGTAAAGAAGTAATAATTCAGGCAGAACCTTTGTACATTCAAGAACAATTCGATGTCGTAATGATGTAAAGGTTGTTTGTGAGCTCAACTACCCCTCGCCTGCTTAGAATATTGCTTTGGTTCACTGTAACGGTATTAGTGTTTTTAGCGATTACCGTTACGGTGCTGCGTATAACCTTACCTCAACTCAACCATTTCCAACCGCAAATTCAGGCTTGGATCAATCAGGGCTCAGGACTTGATTTCGAAGTGTCTGATTTACATGGTTTTTGGCGCAATTCGCACCCTTCGATATCCCTGAAAGGGGTCAAGGCCAATACGCCTGAGAGCAGTGGTATTCATTTTTCAGCAGATACCGTTGAAGTTGAACTGGATCTATTCCAGTCACTGATTCAGAGAGAGCCAGTCGTTGCTGAGCTCAAAATCTATCAACTTAATCTTGATATCACATCGGTTGAGTGGGCCAATACTGAGCAATCGCCGGAATTGAAGCCTCAAGGCGAGCAGAAAGGGGTATTGGAGCAGCTAGACAAACTCCTTCTACGCCAGCTCGACAGTTTCTCTCTAACTCAATCGAAAATTGATTTTCTCGGTATTGATGGAACGCCTCGCACGCTAGCGATCGCTAAACTGAAATGGCAAAACAATGGCCGTCAGCACTTAGCGGATGGCGAAATCAGTTTGGCTAATAGTGAACTCAATTCTGCGCAAGTTAGAGCCGATTTTGTTGATTTTGGCTCGCTGATTGATGTGAGTGGTGAGTTCTATGTATCTGCTCAAAACGTCTTAGTGACGCCTTGGTTAACAAAGTATCTTAAGACTGAAACGGGTATTGAAAAAGGCCAACTGAGTTTTAGTAGCTGGTTGACGTTGGAACGAAGCCAACCACTCAATGCCTATGTTGAACTGGAATCTTCTGAATTAAGTTGGAAGGAAGGGCAACGGCATGAACTGTGGATTGAATCTGGAGTTCTTGAGTTAGAACCTAAGTCAGATGGTTGGCAAGTTAACGCTCACTCACTCAATCTGAGTACAGATGACAAGCAGTGGCCTGTGCTTGATGCAGCCTTTGACTGGCAACCTGATCAGTGGCGATTGAACGTATCTCAACTGGATATTTCGGCTATTACCCCATTAGTTAAACTCGCGCCGGACTCTAAAACCACCACAGAGTTACTTCAGAAGTTATCTTTGGGTGGTTTAATTGAAGATGTGCGAGTGTCTATGGGTGAATCAATAGATTCGCTGAAGTATTCGGCACAGCTATCTCAAGGCACCATGTCACAATGGGAGTTGCTGCCGGGTATTCACCATCTGTCGGCATCGATTTCTGGTACTCCAACTCAAGCTAAGGCGAGCGTTAACTTAATCGACGATGTTTTACCTTATGGTGAAGTGTTTCAAGCCCCGTTAAATATCAAGCAAGGACAGGTTGATATTGTATGGCAAAAAGACGACACGGGGTGGCGTCTATGGGCAGATAAAGTCACTGCGGCGACGCCTGATTTACAAGTTCTTGGCGCGTTTCGTCTTGATTTTCCAGATAACAAAAGCCCGTTTCTTTCCTTCTATGCTGAGGCCAATCTTTTCAATGCGGGTGAAACCTGGCGTTATTTGCCTACATTAGCATTGGGATATGAACTTACAGACTATCTCAGCACCGCCATCCAAGGTGGTAAAGTCAATGCGGCGAAGTTGCTATGGTATGGGGAGCTTGCTGACTTCCCGTATAAAAATAATGACGGTATGTTTCAGGCATGGGTAGGACTCAAACAAGCAAAATTCAGTTTTGATACGGCGTGGCCACCAATTACCGATCTTCAGCTTGATCTGTTGTTTCAAAACGACGCAATGTACCTAGATTCACGAAGTGCAACCCTGATGGATGTGACGGCCAAACGCATTACTGGCCGTATTCCAGAATTAGCCGAAGGTGGGCATATAGAGATCGAAGCACAGGCTATCGCACAAGGGAATGCGGTCAGAGATTATATGACGGCATCTCCGCTAGTGGATTCAGTTGGCGCAGCGTTAACAGCGATTCAGGTTGATGGCAAAGTGGAATCCAGTTTCCAGCTTAATATCCCGTTTAGTGCCGATAAGGAAGCAAGAGCTTGGGGATACGCCGATCTTGCCGAAAATTACGTCACCATTGAATCACCACCGATGACATTAGAAGCGGTTTCGGGAAGGGTAGAATTTGACAACGATGTTGTCAGTGCTGCTGGTTTATCCGCCGATATACTCACTCAGCCCGTTTCAATTGATTTTCGTGGGGAGAACATTGCTCAAGGGTATGGCGTAGCGATTAATGTGGTTGGTGACTGGGATGTAGAACCTCTGACTCCTTATCTTGGCAACCGCTGGCTTGATCCTCTGGAAGGTCATGCGCCTTGGCAGATGGATATCGACATTCAGCTTAATGACATTGGTTTCACTTATCAGATAGATACCGAAGTCGATCTAAAATCGATTACCAGTCATTTTCCCGCGCCTTTAGCGAAAGCAAGCGGAATGGCAGGCAAAGGACGACTACAAGCGTCGGGTAACCAAGAAAGCATTACGGCTCGTGTACAATTGCCAAACTTTAAATATCAAGCCGAAATTGATATTCGACCAGACACGCCTGTGTTGACCGATACGAATCTTGTTTTAGGCAAAGGTAGCTTCAAAATTAGTCCGGTTGCTGGACATCAGGCTCAGATCAGGCTTAACAAGCTAGATCTCGACCAATGGATTGATCGACTGGCGAGTGAGCAAGGGCCTTCAGAAGCCGTGTTGGCACAGATGAATACGCCCAAAATTCCTCTACCCGCTAGAATTGATATTGATGCCAAGGAGCTGACTTTAGCGGGTATTGAGTGGAACGATGTCGATTTCTCGGCGAAGAGAAAAGGGCTTGGTTGGTACATGAGTTTAGATAGTCAGGAGGCAAAAGGTGAAGCATCTTATCTTGAGCCGTATGACTTATCGGTTTCACTCCAGCGTCTGCATGTTTACGTTCCTAAATTGGATTCTGCCGAGTACAAAGATAAAACCATGTTTGACAGTGACGCTCAGCAAGCGCCGTTGATCAGCCATTTTGATCGAACCTTCCACCAGCAAGTACCGAATATCACTCTCGCCATCGATGATTTTTGGCTCCAAGGGTATAAAGTCGGTAAAACTCACCTCGATTTGCAGCGACAGGGCGAGAAGTTGGAGTGGAAGAAGCTGACTTTCGAAAGCGGCAGCAACAAGGTCGACATGAAAGGATGGTGGCAGTTGAACGATACCCTAAGCCATACTCGTTTCGATGTGTCGATGTCTGGTGAAAACAACAGTGATGTTATGGAGCGATTTGGTATCTCTTCAGGCATCCAAAAGGCACCGTTTGAGCTCAATGCTAAGGTCGAGTGGGATGGTTCTCCTTGGTCAGGTAAAATTGATACCCTCAAAGGTGAAGTTAACACCAAACTGGGTAAAGGCACGATTTCCGATGTCAGTGGTGCCGCGCGTTTATTGGGCTTGTTCAGTCTTGATTCGATCATTCGTAAAATGCAGCTCGACTTTAGTGATGTTTTTGACAAAGGTATGGCATTTAACTCCATCACGGGCAGTGGTTCTATCCGGAACGGTGTGTTCTTAACAAACAATATCAAGATGGATGCGGTAGCGGGTGAGATGACGATTAAAGGCCTCGCTAACCTCAATACTAGAACCGTGGATGCTGAGGTGAATTTCACTCCTGACATTACCTCCGGTATTCCGGTGTTAACTGCCTTCGCGGTTACACCGCAAACAGCACTTTATGTCTTGGCGATTACGACAGTTATCTCTCCTGTGGTCGAAGTATTTACTCAGGTTAACTATGAGGTAAAAGGCCCGTTAGACGCCCCTATAGTTAAAGAATTGTCACGTAGTAAAGGGGAATTTAAACTCCCTGAAACGCTAAGAGAAGCGATCAAGTAAGGATTTTTGCTCATGGAACGAGTCGGACTCATTCAAATGACATCAGGGCCTAACCCACAGCAGAATATGGCCTATATTCAACAACAGGTGGGTGAGTTGGCGCGTGCAGGGGCTAAATTGATAGTCACTCCGGAAAACGCTCTGGTGTTTGGTAGCCGTAGTGACTACCACCAACATGCGGAGCCATTAGGGGAAGGAACTATCCAGCACTTCCTTGCTCAGTTAGCGCGTGACAATAACGTTTGGCTGTTGATTGGAAGCATGCCAATCAAGCGTGATATGGGGGTTACAACAACCTCATTACTGTTTGATCCAAACGGAATACGAGTTGCTGATTATGACAAACTACACATGTTTGATGTAGATGTCGCCGATGGACACAAGCGTTACCGCGAGTCAGAAACCTTCACGCCGGGAGAACGAATTGTCTCCTATCAAGCACCGTTTGCCCACCTAGGGTTGACTATCTGCTATGATGTTCGTTTTCCAACCTTATACAGCGAACTGGCTAGATCTGGAGCTAACCTTATTTTTGTTCCTGCGGCTTTTACTGCAGTAACAGGGAAAGCACACTGGGAAATATTGCTACGAGCACGTGCTATTGAAACCCAATCTTGGCTAGTCGCAGTAAATCAAGTCGGAACACACCCGTGTGGACGTGAAACTTGGGGCCACTCGATGGTTATTTCACCTTGGGGAGAGGTTATGAGTAGCCTTTCTGATCAAACCGATAATTTATTGGTCGATATCGACCTAACTCAAGTAGAAGAATTAAGAGCAGCGATGCCAGTAGCTCAGCATGCTCGATTCAGCAATCAGTTACAACATTAAGAGCAAAGTATGACCATAAATCACGTAGAAGACGCGTTGTTAAAGACCGCCGGGCTCAGCGAACAAGATATTGCTGATACATTGTCGAGCATAGCAACTCGCCAAATTGATTATGCCGATATCTATTTTCAATCGAGTTGGCATGAATCGCTTGTTCTTGAAGATAGCATTATTAAAGATGGTTCGTTCAATATTGACCGTGGTGTCGGCGTTCGTGCAGTAACTGGAGAAAAGACAGGTTTTGCGTACTCTGACCAAATTCACTTGGAAGGTCTTAAGCAGAGTGCAATCGCTGCTCGCGGAATTGCTCAGCAAGGACAGAGCGGCCGTGTACAAGCATTTACGCGCAGTGATAATCAAGATTATTATGCGGCTGTAAACCCACTGGAAAGTTGGAAAAAAGAGCAGAAAACGCAGTTGTTGAAAGAGCTGGATGCTTATATTCGAACTAAGGAACCTTTAATCAAAGAGGTTTCTGTGAGCCTCAGCGGTGTTCATGAGCAGATGCTGGTGGCGGCAACCGATGGCACTTATGCTGGGGATATTCGTCCGCTTGTACGTTTATCTATTAGCGTTCTGGCTCAAAAAGGTGACCGTCGCGAGCGTGGTAGCTCTGGCGGTGGTGGTCGTTTTGGCTACGACTTCTTCCTCACTGAAACTGACGGTGCAAAAGTCGCTTATCAGTATGCTGATGAAGCGATTCGCATGGCTCTCGTTAATCTAGAAGCCGATGCAGCTCCAGCAGGAACAATGCCAGTTGTGCTCGGCTCTGGTTGGCCGGGTGTGTTGCTCCATGAAGCGGTAGGGCATGGTTTAGAAGGTGACTTCAACCGTAAAGAATCTTCGGTCTTTAGTGGCAAGATTGGTGAAAAGGTGACATCAAACCTTTGTACGATCGTTGATGATGGCACATTAAAAGACTTACGTGGCTCTTTGAATGTTGATGATGAAGGCGTGAACGGTCAATACAACACACTGATTGAAAATGGCGTACTAAAAGGTTACATGCAGGACAAGCTCAATGCTCGTTTAATGGGGGTTAACCCGACAGGTAATGGCCGTCGTGAATCCTATGCACATTTGCCTATGCCGCGTATGACTAACACCTACATGTTGCCTGGTCAGCATACACCTGAAGAGATCATTTCAACGGTGAAGAAGGGCCTTTACGCTCCTAACTTTGGCGGTGGTCAGGTTGACATTACATCTGGTAAGTTTGTTTTCTCTGCATCTGAAGCGTATTTGATTGAGGACGGCAAGATTACTCGCCCAGTGAAAGGCGCAACCCTCATCGGCTCAGGTATCGAAGCCATGCAGCAGGTCTCTATGGTAGGTAATGACCTAAGCATTGACCGCGGTGTTGGTATATGTGGTAAAGCAGGCCAGAGCGTACCTGTAGGTGTTGGGCAACCAACATTGAAATTGGATTCAATTACAGTGGGTGGTACGGAGTAGAAATCGAGTACGCATTGCTTCGAGTACCTAGAGCGGACTTCGTCCTTCTAGAGGTAGCGGTGGTAAGTGAGACAAAAATTGAAGGCAGTGATATTTTTTTAGGAGTTAATTGCCTGGATGTAAAAGTAAAGGGTTGACACTTTGTGTCAACCCTTTAAATTTTCGGAACTCGGAACTCGGAACTCGGAACTCGGAACTCGGAACTCGGAACTCGGAACTCGGAACTCGGAGTCCTCGACCCAGTTCATTGCCCGGAATCGTGAGTACTTCAATTCCTGCTTTGTCATATTTCTCGTTGGTGTAGACATTGCGTTCGTAGCCGATCACAACCCCTGGTTTGACCGTCAGTACGTTGTTGGCATCATTCCACTGCTCACGCTCCGCTTCGTAACTGTCACCACCAGTAGTGATGATTTTCAGGTAATCGAGCCCAAGAGCTTGTTCAATAGCATGGATAAAGCTTGGCACTTTTTCGACCTTCATATCACCGTGATCTTTTGGTGTCAGGCGCCAAGTATTGAGATCTTTACGCATGATCTCTGGATAGACAGAGAAGGTGTCGATGTCCATATGCGTCATTACTGTATCAAGGTGCATACATGAACGGTGTTTTGGTAGCTCAATTGCGATGACTTCTTTAGCTTGACCATGTTTGAACAGACTTGCCGCAAGATTTTCAACACCTTGCGCGGTCGTGCGTTCAGACATGCCGATAAGAACCGCCCCTTTACCAATAACCAGTACATCACCACCTTCAATATTAGCGTTGTCGTAGTGAAGGTCTTCATCGCCAAAATACTTGATGAAATCTTGTCCTGCGAAGACGGGATGCCAACGATAAATTGCTCGTAAATGATTGGTTTCACGTTGACGTGCAGGCTTCATCATAGGGTTGAGCGACACACCACCGTAAACCCAGCAAGAGGTATCACGAGTAAACAAGTGGTTAGGAAGTGGCTCGATAACAAAGTCGAGTGGACGATGCATGCTAGGCAACATAGAGGCTGACTGAATTGGCAGCTCGGAATACGCTAATCCACCTAGTAAAACAGTCGCTAAGTGCTCATTGTCCATCTCTGCGAGATAGTGGCGCAAATCTTTCGCAAATGTCGGCCCATAGCGAAGGTCGGATATCTGGGTATTGAGCAGCCAAGTCTTAGCTTCCTCGACCGCTAAGGTTTCAACAAGTAAGTCGTGTAGTAGTAGTACTTCAACCCCCTGAGAGGTAAGGGTTTGGGCAAACTTATCATGCTCTTCACCTGCTGCTTCAACCGCGAGAACATCATCAAAAAGCAGTTCATGACAGTTTGAAGGGGTGAGGTGGGTGAGTGCTCGCTCTGGACGGTTTAACAGAACACGTCTTAATTGACCAACTTCTGAGCCTACGTACAACTTACTCATTTTGTATCCTTACATTAAGTTTCAGAGCGTATTTATGGCAAGATTGTTATAAAGATGCAAGCGCACTTGCTGGATGTAATAACTGTCAAATTTGCTTGTTTTAAATTTTAATTCTAGAAATTAACAGAAAGTTGGATTTAAATTTTATTTTTTATTTGTAAGTCGAAGTGCCAAAGTGTGCGTCGCTATGCGTTCTTAGATCATGGGTAGAGTGAGGATAATTTGACCCAGCGAGCATAGCTATGCAGATATTAACCAGTCAGATTTGTATTGGTATGTTTTTATGCATATTGAATGAAGAGTAGGATATGCAAAGGGCATTAATAAAAACGCATAAAGGATACGTTGCTAACATCGGTAGCGGATTGATAGATAATTCTGAATCGAGCAAATGATAAAAAATTGTTAATTTGCGATCTTGTGAGGTCGATCTTACTTGAACTTGGGATTGTAACAGCAGAAAGATCTGGATCCTGTCATATTCCGGGTAGTAATTTTTCTGGATCCGTGCGATATTTCGTCGCTGTTAACTAAGATCAACTATGTCACTATCTGGAGCACTAAATATGTCTCACGAAGATGAATATCTATCTGTCGAAGAATTAATTGAGATTCAAAAGGAAGAGACTCGCGAAATCATCCAAGCCCTGCTAGAAGATGGCAGTGATCCAGATGCTCTGTATGAAATTGAGCACCACCTATTTGCTGAAGACTTCAACACCCTAGAAAAAGCTGTTGTTGAAGCGTTCAAAATGGGTTTTGAAGTGCTTGAAGCAGAAGAGACAGAAGACGAAGATGGCAACAAGCTACTATGCTGTGATGCGACAATGGAATCTGCATTGAACGCTGAAGCTATAGACGCTCAAGTTGAAAAACTGGTTCATCTCGCTGAGAAGTACGACATCATCTACGATGGTTGGGGTACTTACTATGAACACCCCTACGATTCTGAAGATGATGACGACCCCTACGATTCTGAAGACGAATAAAAGTGTGAATAAATGGCAGCCTTGCCACATGGTGAGGCTTTTTTGTCCTTGAATATAAAAAGATAGTCATACACCTTAAAAGGTAAAAGTTACTTGAGTGCTTAATTCATAGGTAAATATGTTGGACCACTAATATTTGCTTCATCTGAATCGTATTGTAAGTTGCTAACAGAATTCCAATCATTGATTGATCATAAGATTGAACGACTCCATTCAAACACGTTTCTGGACAGAATGTATGCGCTATTGCTCGAAAATGCTTCTGTTGGATCTGGTCTGAATTAGTACAGATTAGGGAAAGTATGTTGGCGTCATAGTGTCTTGTTAGTTTTGTATTTACTACCTGCGTTCGTCTGCCCTAATATATGTCGCATAAACTGCATTTGTCCGTTTAGTCTTACCAGAATTACTTGCTCTTAAGTTAATCCATATCTCTCCCTTGGTGTTTCTAGGTTCAATCGATGTGATAGTCCAAACACAAGCGAAATGTGTATAATTCAAATGAACTTGCATCCCTACTCGCAACTGAGACTCCGGTATGCGAGTTCCTACATTATGACGAGTCTTATAAAAACCTCTTCTCATTCGTATGCTCCTAGCTGAAAAACTAACATCCACATTTGCGGCTGATTTGTAGCGTAGTGGAAAGCAGTCCAACAGCATGCGTTTGTTAGGTGTTGAAAGACTAAGGGATAACATCCTAATAATGCTCGTTTAAGATATCTATCCTCAAAACATTGTTATCATCAAAGGTGCTTTTCACAGATCACTCTTTGCGAAGAAACATCATATACATGCAGCTTTAGTCAATCGCTCTCCTTTAACTACACATAATTCTTGACTAACCTCTTTTTAACTCGCTTGGCAAAAAAGCGTCTATCTCAGCATCTGAGAAAGTCATATCCTCTTTGTTCTTCAAGGCATCCTGCGCTTTTGTATATGCTTTGAAGTTAGTGCTTGGTGAACCTACGTATATTGAATGCAAGTCGCCCATCAGCCTATCTCTTTCTTCCTGCACCTGTTGCAGTGGTTTACTCCCAACCCTGAGATCTGTTAACAGAGACAAGTATTTTTCTCTTATCAACCAAATCTCGTTCGCTGCATGTTTGTGCTTTTGGGCTATTTCGCCAAGATCGTAGTCCTTGGTATACGTATTGAGCACCAAGAGTACTGTGGATGCGATTCCACCGACGAAGATCCCTATGTTCCATATGTCAAGGATTTCAGTGGCAAAACCACCTGTTGTTACAGTTGCCAGAATTATTTGCCACATTTTAATGCAAGCAAGTCTCGACAGCAGGATGTCAGAACACTTCTCGTGAGTCTTATGGCTATAGACCACTCGTCCATAACACTCTCGAAGCTGACCCTCTAAAACCAGCTCCTGATCTGACAAAGCGCAGCCAGTAAAACTATTAGTCATTTGTTATATATCGCCTTTAATTATCACTGGATGGGTACAGCTATCTGGTCTCTCGCAACAACGACACCATTTTTTATCGCGTAGCATTCGACGAGGTGTTCGCCTTGGAAATCCGTAGACTCCTTTCGCTGTCTATAACCTTCATCTTCAAAAATTTGTCCACGAATGCAGTCCCGGCGTTCGGCTTCTACCCCCTGATTGAGAACCTTCCACTGCAACGTAAATGGCTCAGGAACAGAGCACTCAGTCACCGTAAACAACAGTTTTTTCTTGGCAAGGAGAGGTATTCGCCGAGCTAACATATGCCTGAGCGTGTTCTCCCTAAAGCCGTTCTGCGAAACGTCACAATCAAGGACAAGGCTATACTTAACATCCAGCGAGTACAAGTCATCAATGAATTGCTCAGTGTCACGCCATGCAGTAGCAGCTTTCGCAACATACGTCTTTTCCGCAGCGGGGAATGGACGACCAAATATGCTCTTCCACTTATTATGCCGAGTACTCTCGCTAGAAGCATCAATTGCCTCTAGTGCAAGCTCATATGCCTTTTTGGCCTTTCGCTGAAACTTCTTTTTTACAGCTACTCTTTGACGACTCCCCAATGCAGCATAAAATTCCTTATCAGGTTCATCAGCCAGATACTTAAAGAAGTCTCGGCACATCCAATCGTAATAGGCATAACTCTTATCGTCATAGTTGGTGCTGGACTTGAGGAAGTTATAGGCAAGCGTATCGATCAGTAGCCCCCCCATAGCAACGCCGCACTTGTTCTTCCAAGCTCTTCCCATTTTGCACAGCTTCCGGAGGTTGCGGTTCTTCTGATCCACGAACTCTTTCATTGCTTCAATCTCTTCTCTGGGCTTAGTGATCTTCCATGAGCCACCGTTATATGTATCTGGGTACTTGAAGCTTCTATCTGCTTGCTCAAACACGGGTTGAACCTCAACCATAAAGTCTTTGTAAAGGACCTGAACAACCAATCGATCTACTTTAACCTCAGTTTTTGGGTATCGGGTTTTGATGGCATCACGGGTATCAATAAGGAGTTTGGACTGCTTGCCATCCTTATAGTCGTCCCACTTACCCGCTGGCATGATGTACAACATATCCAAGTCAGAGATACCTCGGATCCCTGTCCAGCGCCCATAAGAGCCGACCTGAAGGCTGTTGGCGATTTTCGACTCAGTATCTCTAAACTTTTTGTTCAAGCTTGCCGTAATCTCACCGTATCTATCGCTTATCGTCTGTCCGTTGTTGATAGTCAGGTTTCCAAGAAAACTCTGGAACATCTCAGATGTAGTCAAAGTAATTTACCTCTTCGTTTACATTTAATTTGCAGGGCAAGAGCATGAAGCCCTTATATCTAAAGAGATACCAGTGCCTTTACAAGCTTTGCTGCGTAATTCGAGTTAACTAAATTTAGGATCTTACGCTCAGAACGTATCCTAAGGATACCTAAAGCTGCCCTCCAATAAGTTGTATTCTTGGCCCGCTCCAACGGGCCAAAATATCCTAGCTCACCATCAAACCATGCTGTGGCAAGAGCTCTCGCAATACATACCAACGATGATAAGAGGCCGCCTGATAGTAACGATAGATAGGATGTTCCATCGCCTCAGCGCTACTGCCATGGCGAAGAGCGTCAAACCCATCATTCCAATCTCGGTACTCTGGAATATCTTCTGCGATATTGAATAAATCACCATACTGAGCTTCGTGTTTCCACTTATCGATACGATCATTCCCTTTAGCTTGGAAAGCAAGAATGGATTGTATTTTTCCCTCGAGTACTGACCAGTCCTGCTTTTGTTCTGATTCCATATACTCCACCGGTAATGCCGAGAGCATAGAGTGTAGTTTTTGACAGTACTCAAGGAAGGTCGCAGGATTATCTCGCCAACCTGAATCATGACCGCTGTCGTAATCGAAGCGCCACTTCAGGTACGGCCTGTCAGGAAATGTCACCACGCCCCCATGACCCAACGCCCCAGACAACTCCTCCGCTAGATGAGATTTAATGTTGAGAACAAAGGGAGTAAATCGTTCAAAAAAAGTGTCCTTTTTACCCACAATATAAGCTTCCATTTGTTCGTTTAAGTCTCTGAACTCAAAAGAGTCATTGACTACCTGATTGTGACGAGAGCTTACCCCTGAGAAACCGTAGTGCGCGAATGTGTCAGCGTAGACGTGTGCCATTATCCCCAGCAATTCAAGGAAATAAGGTTTTGCGGCCTGTTCTAAGTGGTTATGACACATTTGCTGGGCAATAACACTGTCTTTGCGACATACCAAACGCTCAGTGAATGAACTACCTTCATTTCCCGGTAAGAAATGGAAAGGTACCCAAACTTGTCTTTGGTCATCAGGATCAATGTTGCTTACATCCGCAGCGTGATGCGCTGTTGCTTCGACGCGACAAGCCGACGCATCCGCCAAATCAATGCCGTTTTGCTGTGCATTGTCATCTACAAACTGAGCTGCGGTCGCAATAATACGAGCCGACTCTCGGTTTAAGCCTGCGGCGCGAGCCACACAATATGTTCCGTAATAGTGCATATCGATTTGCATAAGTCCTCCTAGCGAACGGCTTTGATAATATCTTGTGTGAGCTCCCAAGCCCCTTCACCCAACTGGCGAACATTGCTTTCAAACTCAGCCACACTCAAATTGCGTTCGGATGCCGCCTGTATCACATCCATCAAGGCTAGATATTGGGCATGGCCTTTAATTGCAGGACTTAACGTCTCTAGATTAAAACGAGTGTCTAACAATAACTGAAGCTCTCGTTCTGCCAATCGACTGTTTGCTGTTGCTACAGACTTCTTAATTCGGTTTCTCATACTCATTTGACTTTCTCTAGGTAAGGTTGTGCTTTCTGATCGAGTTCACGAACCTTATCTAAGCCTTTAGCAGCCTGATCCGATAACTCACTAAGTTGTTGATTGATATTATTTCTTAATTGCTCTAAATCGACACTTTCAAGTAGGGCGTTCTGCACATCTTGCACCTCTCTGATGCTATTAAGATGAGCAGTAATGGTCTGATTTCCCTGCTTCATTAATGTGAAGCTCTGACGGATATCAGCTAACATCACAGACTCCGCTGTTTCCAATGGGACTATGAGCTCACGGCGCTTCGCCTCAATTTCCTCAGTCGCAACAAGCGCCCATTCCTTCACCCCATTTAACTGAGCCAACCTATTAGGCCTATCCACAGCGACAAAGTCTTCCACTTGGTTGTCATAAACCACTTTCCCCTGCGCCATCTCAATCAGCATTCCTTCAACTATCCAGTCTTCCAGTAATGCAGGCACCCACTCGTTGTACAAGTAGTCTTCTCGCTGCTTTTTAAGGACAGCAATGTGTTGATGAACCAAGTCCATATAGGCCTGTTCAACATGCGTCATGTCCTTATCCATTTTGTAGGACAGCTCCACGACTTCTTTCGGGATCGAGGCCGAGCAAGCCGAAAGGAGCAAAGAAAACATGACTATCCATAATGACTTCATATTGCTTCTCCTATAAAGGTGATGATCTGGGCGTTAACCGCCTCAAGATTAAGTAGATACAACGGCATTGCTAGTGCAATGACCATTGCACCGAGCTTTTTAAGATTGTTTACGAACCCTCGCTCAGCATGTGTTGTTCGAATCGCATGAGACGCAAACACCGTGAGGAATAAAGCCCCCGCTTGGCTTATTGCAGTCAAAATGATGTGGAAAGGAAGGTGATCCAAACGAATGGCCTCGATATAGGCTTTTAGCCCTTGACCTTTTAACGCTTGGACGACACTGACATAGTAAGGGTCTATAGGGGAGCGATAGATGGAATACAAAATGTAAAACAGAACACCATAGGCTAGGGCCTTAATAGCTTTTGTATTCTTGGATTCAAAATAACCGAGAGTAAAAGCGGCATTGAAAAGAAGGAACAATAAACTAAACCCGAGAGCCCACTCTCGATGGCGAATATAGAGAATAGCGGCGATAACCCCTAGCACTCCAAAGATGAACACCTCACCATCACCTTGCGATTTTGGTGGTTGACCGCTGTTATAGTGGTGATTGTGATTGGTAACGTTATTGTCATGACCAATCTGGATATTACTGTCATCGCTCGCGGTGATTGTGCCGCTATTCGAGGCTCTAACATGGCCCTTTGACAACCCCTCGCTATTGCGAGAGTCTGCATTAAGTATTTTTGTCCAAACAATGCCAGCGATAGGGCCAATAAGAACCGCGAGCACGATTGGATCTGTCAGTATATCTAACATAGGAAATGTACCTTTCTATATGGCGGGCAAACCCGCCAAACTAAACTGATGTCACTTATCGTGGGTATGAGCGTTTATGTTTACAAACGTATTCGAGTCGGCCGAAACGGCGACGCACATACGCGCAAACATCAACGAGTTTTGGTCGAATACTCATGAGAGATTCCTCCATACTTCTTAACAAAGAGGGAACTCAACGATTGAAGTGAAAGCTATAGAAAGGTAATATCGCAATTCTCACCGAGCGATTGGGTTTCTATAGAGACCTGAGACCTCTTAGTGTTGGGTCTTGTAATCGATCACGTCAATGACGACTACATTTCACTTCGCTAGTAAAAAGGGACTTTTAGTACTTTACTGAAAGTCCCTTTTTACTTTCTTTTTTGTTCATCCTTACAACCTCTATTTCTGATTAAATTAATCTGTTTAATTGCTGGTAAAAATAATTCCCTAGCTATAAGGGAATTGTACCACTAAGAATCTGGTTATCACAAGCTGTTTAATCAGATTTTATTGCATAGTAAATAAATTCTTTTCCGCCAGACTCAGCAGCCTCTTCGGAACGAGTGATATAACCAGCACTATACAATTTTTTTAATCGAGTACTAGCGTTGGGAATACTGATACCAAATGCGGCAGAGATACTTGCTGTCGTTGCAGAACCATTATCTAAAACGAACTCAACCATATCGCTAGTCCCTTTCGTCATTTCAGGTCCTATAACTTTGTATTGATTTCCCGACCAAATCACTAGAGGTTGACCTTTCGCCTCTGCTGCATAGGACCAGTTATCAATAAGATCCTGATCAGCAACATCGGTGAGGTAAAAGCTTTTGTCGCCACGGTAGAAACGAGCAAGAGCCACAACACTTTCACGCGGAAAAGATGCATCTGTCGCCTCGATACCATCCAGAGAAATCCCAAAGACAGTACAAGATGGATGGGAGTCGACTTTGTTCATCAGTTTATGAAAAACATCTTTCCCTTGAACATTACCAAAGGGATGGTCATCTTTCGTAAAGTCACGTAGTTTGATTATCATTGCATTCTGATTCATGTTGATAATTTAAGGAGAAGATCATAAATTAATCAAGCGAAAAGTCAAAACAAATATGCGAACCGCATAATTTTTGCAAGCCATAGCTCACTTCATGATCAGAGAGTTTCCCCTCAGAATAGATCAGGGTTAGCTCGAAAGAATCCTGCCTAATGTGTATTTTCGCATTAAACTTGGCGGCAATATCACCGCTTCTTTTCAAACCTAAGCCGCGGCTTTTATCATCATTATTTTCAGCACTACTTATACGACCTCGTTCAAATACACGTTTAATCAGCAATGCGTCATTTTCAGCATTGACGGTTTTAAACTCTTGATATGTTTCTGGATATTGCTTCTTTAAGATGCGTCGTAGTGAATTCGCAATCCCCACGCCACTGTCAGAGATAACCGTTTGTATTCTCTTAGTTTTGGAGTAAACCTGTAGCGCAGCGAAACCATCAATGGGGGATTTAGAATGATCCCGAACGTTACCAAAGAGTTCAGATATCATAGTAAAAGCGGCATTAGAATGCTTGCTACCAGCCTGTTCTATGAATGCCTGTTTAAGCTGGAGGGGAATGCTCTCATCAGGCTCTTTTGGATTAATGACACCAAACTCCATAACCTTACTGTTATGACCATAGTAACAAGATGCGTCCTTTACATTGGGAACAACAACAACGCGAGGGTCTATCAACTCAAAAAAACCAACACGACACAAGTATGAGAAAGATTTATCACATGCACTAAAGTCTAGTGAAACAGACTTATTTTGATACACCAATTGATTAATAAGAGCGAGCAGTTTGCCCAAAGAATCAAGTAAGAAACTCCCACCAAGAAAAGTCATTTCGATTGTAGTGGTTTCTTCATCCCAAAGGCCATCATACTGCTTTATCACTTCTTCAAAGCCAGAAGAAGTTAACCAATTACGTGCCGGAACTGGGAAGAGCACTTTCAACACTTCATTTGAAAGGGACCATTCATAGTCCTCATTTTGGATAAAAGTAGAAGAATTAGCATGCAAGAATGAGTTCACTTTTTTGCGTTCTAAGCCCAATATAGACGCTATTTTTTTCGCCTTTAGGTTAGGTCGTTCTCTGAGAAGATTCTGTATTGCTAATTCCATCTGAATACTCATAAGCTGATGTCTAATAAGAGAATATAAGGTTGTAAAAGAATTTTTCAATCGGTCTAACCCGAAAGTCACACAAAAACTTTATCTCATCACGACATGATCACCGCTGCGCAATTAATGTACAAGTGAAACCTAATGGAGTAGCACCCAACTCACCGATAGCTCCTTTTATGGATTGGAGCGGTACCGCCAATAAGCTAGAGTAATCAGTCAGATCTTGTTAAACCTTGAGTTTGAAACTGACAGATTTCTTCTTGTCGAATTCAACTTAGGTGTATTAGATGATCATTAATTAAGAAATTGCGGTGTAACAATGTTTATTCTGCGTTTTAAAGTTTCAATTCTAATCACCAATGTCCTTGGTAATTTGAACAACCTGACCGACGACTTCAAACGGATGCTGTTCTTCTTTCGGGATATCTAGGTTGTCATAGATAGGGTTATCGCTGATTAGTCTCCAGCAACTTAAAGCATCCTGGTACCTCCTAACAAAGAGGTTATCACCATTTCTAAATATATAAATATTTCCATCCAAGGGCTTGTTTCTCCCCATATGAACAACAAGTGTATCATTGTTGCTTATGGTTGGTTCCATGCTGTCACCTTTAGCCGATATAATAGCTAAGTCATGCTTGTTGAATCCCTTTGATATCAACCAGTTATGTTTGACTGCTAAGTTTTTGGTTGGTTCTAATGGGCCAGGGTTTACATCTCCGTTGCCAGAGCAAGCTTGAATTCTATATCCAGGAATTAAAGCAAATTCTTCTATAAAGTCTGATGATGCTGCACTTAGGCTGTCTTTAGGTACATTGCATGATGTCCCAGAACATAGCCAATTTAATTCTTTGTTTCCCACTTTGGCTATTAGTACTAACTTATCCAAAGATGGGAAGGTCTTTCCCGCTATATAATTACGCATGACTCCTTCTGAAAGACCACATTTTTTCGCGAAACTGCGAATCGACATGTCACCTATGGTTTCTTTCAATCTGTCTGAAAAGAATACTAATTCATTATTTATTAAAGTGTTATCCACTTTATTCTCCGGAATTTTGCTTTTATCCATGTAATGCTTAGATATTTACTTAACTGCAGATTGCGCATTTAAATGCGCAGTTTGCAAAATTTGGTTCACTTGTCGTTGATTTGCGTATTAAAAAGATCAATAATGCAAATATAAATGCGCACTCGTGTGTTTTTGCGCAGATATGTGGCGAGTAGGGTAGCACGATGAGTGAAATTGATCGAGATTGAAGTGCATCAGATATAACAGCTGCGTTAGAAATATCTGGAACAAACTTCAAAAAATTCTTGAGAATCAACAAGGGTATGAACTGATGATATTCAAATGGCTGAGATAATTTACGACATCAAAACTAAAGCATTAAAACACTTCACGTATAGGAAGCCATTAGTATTTATTGATGATAATGGTGAACCTCAATATGAGTATTCTCGTGACAAAGACAATGATACTCACATCAAGAAAGTGATCTTTTTAAACCTAGTTGGTTACGAGAAGCTTGGACAGCTGGATGAAACCGGAAAACAAATGATGGATGAAAAGGGTAATCCGACTTTTATAAAAGGAAGCCTGCTTTCATGCGAGCCACTGGATTGCGTAAATGAATTTATTCTCTCAAAGCACATCGAAGATGGTAAAGAAGAATCACTACAGGCATCTAAAGCATTAGCTCACTACTTTCGGTTTCTTTTGGATGCACAAGCGAAGTGGGATAGTAAGTACGATAACGATGATTTCGAACCATTTAAAACCCCACCGCGACCGGCTTGGAATAAGTTTGCTGTAAGGCCGAATTTTCGTGCTACGACCATGTATAGAAATGCCGTTGAGAAGGGAGCAATAAATGGAACGGGGTTAGCTAAAACAACAGCAATGTCATATGTGCGTTCAATGGTTGATTTTTACAAGTATCACCTCAGAAAAGGAATGGAGTTTAATAATCCTCCGTTTGAATTTGAAACATTTTTGATTGATACCGAAAACAGTGGAACGCAAATGAAGTCTCATAAACGCAAGGTAGTGCAATCCACTGATTTAAGGTTAACTTTTCCTAAATCAAAAAAAAATGATGGCGGAAAACTTCCTAATGCGAGACGTGATCTAAAGCCTCTTACGAACAGTGAGTGGCAAGAGATAAAGAATATTTTGCTTAACACAAAGCGAGTCATTAAGAACGTCAATTGTGAAGAACGGTTGGTGAGTTTGCCTGTTGAGTATTGCTTGTTGTTTCGCATATTCCGCTATACGGGTCTTCGCAAGGAAGAGGGCTCAAGTTTGCATTTGGGGCAAATTTTTCATCCTGATATGAAGAATGCTGTACTGAGGCTCGGTGTCGGCAATCAGTATGGCTCCCTTACTAAAGATCCCGCAGGCGGTTATAACAATAAGTCTCGCCGTACAATTATCCCTAGTTCGTTGATGCTTGAGCTCTACGACTACAGTCACTCGCCAAGATACAAAAAGCGCTTGGAGAAATTTAAAGAGAGATGCAAGGTCGAGAGAGAAGCTGGTAATGATGCTTACTTTGATGGCATTGACGGCGTAGATGAGAAAAAGCATTACATATTTATTAGCAACTCAGGCGTACCTTTCTTTAAGAAACTCGAAGAAATCAATACTCGATGGAATGAAATCAGGAAAACAGCTGGGATAAATTTGCTAAATGATATTGATGCGGTAGTTCACAATTTGCGCTCTACATTTGCTGTCTCACTTTTCCGTACGTTTCTAAAGAAAATGGATGCAGAAAAGGCGTTGATAAGAGTTTCGGCATTTCTTGGTCACGAAGACTTAGCCACCACATTGCTCTACTTGAAAATTGCCCAAGAAAGTCCAACAGGTGATGAAATTTGGGAAGATGTGCTGGATTACCTCGGTGTATTCGATGACGAAGATGAGTTGGAAGAACTTCCTAAAGTCGAAAAATCTTATAAAAAGGCGTAGAAAAAATGAGTCGTACAAAGCCTTCAAAACCAGTCTTCCTTGATGACGACTTTTATGAGTATCCGGTGGCCACAGTTGAACCAATTCTTTTATCAGACTTAAAGCTGACTGTGAACGGGACTACCAGTCATATTGAACAACTTAATTTTAAAGGTGCGCCTAACTATTGCCAAAGAGGAAAAAAAATATCTGGCGTGGACTATATCCCTGTTGTGGGCAGAGAGAGTTTTGTTCGTGATGTGTACCATATTTTAAAAATGGATTTCAACAAAACTAAACAAGCATCCTTTAACCAACTGAGGTTATACCTTCGCTGGATGGATAACAATCATTTAGAGCCGATTGATGCAGACTACTTTCATCCTGACTTATACAACGCCTTTATGAGTTATCACCAAGAGAAATGTAATCGAGGTGAGCAAAAGCTAGCAACATGGGTTGCGGCGAAAAAAATGCTAAGTTTTTTCCTTAAAGCCAATAATCGGGCTGTTGAAGCAAAGCTGTTGAAGTCAATAAAAGGTACTAAAAAAGACACTGAATCACATAAAGGTATTGATCCGAGCGGCGAGTTCAAGCCTTTGGTTCGTAGTTATATCTCAGCGTTTAGTAAGTTTAGAAAGCACTTTCTGAAGGGAACTAAACCTGAGATACATCCTTTTTGGCATGAAGATTTATTCAATCAAGTGGCAGAGCAAGAAGAATGGACTAACAACCAAAAATCGATCCAAAAGAAAGGATTTACGTTTGCGGTAAAAACCGAAAACTCTACACGTAATCATTTCTCTAGACTGTCTGCAATGCTTGCTTTCTGCTTCACTGGGCAAAACGCCACACCTATTCTTAATCTTCGCTTTGGTGATGTTAGGTTTACCAAAGGAGTGGGTGGCAAGGTGTACTTTGATATGACCAAAGACCGTGCAGGATTTTTAAATTTTGATACATCGTTGGGCTTTCATAAAAAGACCCAAGAGTTCTTTCATCAGTGGCTAGAGATTTCAATGGAACTCCAGAAAGACTCAGATACTGACTGGTTGTTTCCCTATTTTATGAAATCAGGAGAAGTTAAAGGATGTATTGAAGCTGGTCAAAGTAGTCCTCAGAAGAAAATCAATAATTTAACGAAGAAATTGGGGCTAGCTCACGTTACTCCCTCTAAACTCCGCCAGACAAAGATTGACGTGCTTATGAAGGTAACGCAAGACATTTGGCTAGTATCAATGTCGGCAAATAACTCAGTTAAAACTATAGTCGCTAGTTATTCAGATGGTAATGAAATTGATCACCAAAATAGTTTGGCAGCATCGAATGAAGCCATGTATGACTTTTCGAAAAATGGTACGGATATTTACGATGCAGCAAATAAGGCAAAGTTTAATCATGCAGATGTTCTGAGTGACTACGATTACAAAAGGTTGCGTAAGCAGGAAAAAGAGAATGACAAGCAAACATCGCTAGGAACTCGTTGTAAGGACAGCACAAAAGGTGCTGCTAACACAATTAAGAAAAATTTAGAAAAAATGGGAATTGAACAACCAGAAGAAGCAACTTGTACGGATTTTCTAGATTGTTTTGAATGTGAATATCACCGATTAGTTTCGGAGGTAGAGGATATTTGGCTGATGTTGTCTTTCAACGATACGCTGCTAGAAATGAAAGATTATCCGGCGATTAATAGCCTACCAACTGATAAGTTCTTTAAGTTATGCAATACCATCGATTCAATTCTAAAGAGATTTAAAGAGATCTCCCCAGATAATTATGTAAAAGCTCAAGAAAAGTACAACGAAGAAGGTCCCCATCCGCTCTACTGTGACGGATACAGCCTACTTGACCTACTGGAGGTGTTTTAGCCATGGATAAGAAACAAAATAAAGATATGAGCATTATTTCATTAGCTCCAATTCTTAAGTCTAAGACTGCGTTTTTAATCGACGGGCTTGATCGAATTAACACCAAAAATAAGCCTTACCACGTGGAAATGTGGGATTTTTCGAGTTCGCATGCTGTTGGTGTGCGATATTCTTTAACAGTCAGATTTAGTGCTACCAATCCGGCATATGTTAACGGGATACAGGACGCTTTGTATAAGATTTACCATCATTCAAAGAAGACGGAAACACTGCCTTTATCTGTTACTCAAATGGATGCTATGAAATATGCCTTACAGGGTATTGCTGATTGTTTAGAAGGTACAAATTGGAGTTGTTTAGAAAATTATAGAAAGTGGGCTTATTTTATTCGCAAACTTAAAAATAAAAAGTTAGGAGTAGCAACTGTTGGTCACGCTATTTCAGCATTAAATAAATTAACAGCTATTGGTGAGCTTAAATCATATGTTGACGCTCAGGCTATGACGAAATGTGCATCAGACACAGTAGGGCAGCAGAATGTAGCTATTCCGCATAGGTTGTATCAATGTATGATGAATCATGCTCTAGCTGTAGTTGAAAAATATCACCCCTATCGTCATGATATTTCAAAGGCTATGGGGGACCTCTTTGAAATTAAAAAACGAGTTGAAGCCGGAGAGAGAATTTGCACTGAAGGTCGAGGTACTGGAAGAGTGCTATCAATGGAACCTTACGCTATAAGAAATAGAATAAAGATTGCAGTAAGAAAAAAAAACCATGGTGTTCCTGATTTTAAAGTAGATTTTCATGCTGATGACTTAGCTGATATTTTGACCAGTTGTTTAGTTATTGTTCAGGGCTTTTCTGGTGTCAGGATTGGTGAGGCTGTAAGCTTCAATAAAGATAGCATTGATAGGGTAACTATTAACGGCAAAAAAGTAACTGTACTCCAAGGTGAAACAACTAAGGGGACAAATGGAAAACCTAAAAAGGTAACTTGGCAATCACATTTTATCGCGGAAACCGCACTAGAATTAGCGTATGACATGATGGCATCTACTCGCGATTTTTATCTGGAAGGTGTTGATAAAAAAGAAGAACAAGGTGAAGTTCTCGAAAAGATTAATCATATGAGAAGACAGCTTGAATCAGCGTTTTTGGTTGTAAAAGCAACGCGACAAAGTGGTGATAACTATATTTTTGACCCACAAAAAGCACTGAAAAGATTTATCAAAAACTTGGGCTATAAGGTAACCCTGAAAGATGTCGAAGAATTCAATATGCTGAACCCAACAAGAGAGGGAGACTTGAAAGTTGGTGGCACATACGATGGTTTGAGTTCTCACGATTTCAGACGAACATTCGCCGTATTCTTTGTTCGCTATGGCTTCGGTACTCCTTCGGGTATTAAATTTCAGTTCAAGCACGAAAATATTAACATGTCTGGCTACTATGCCAATAATGCCGAACTTGCGCAGATGAACGATCTTTTGATGGATGAAGATATCCTAGATGACTTGAAAGAGGCTGGGATTGATTTAGGCATTGACATTTTTGACGAAATCTACAACCAAAGTGAACATTTGAGCGGTGCTAAAGGTGAAAAAATCATGCAAGACCGTATGAAGAAGCTACAGTCTGGAGAAAGCATCATCATGACTAGAGAGGAAATAGAAGAGAACCTTCGTCGTGGTAACTTTCATATCATGCAACTCCCAAGTGGTGCCTATTGCACCAATGGTTCATGTGATCGGGTTTGTGGTACTTTATCATTCAGAGCGGAAATTAAAGAGTGTGAGCATAAGGTAGTGACTGATAAAAGTGCCAGAATGATTGCAAAACAGCGAGATCGCCTAATTGCTAAGTTTACGGACCTGAACACTGGCGACCCATTAAAAAGTTCAATTCTTAACGGCCTAAAACAGAAGATACAAGTGGAAGAGCTAACGCTTAAAGCTCATGAAATTCCTTATACGCCATTTAACGATGACATTAGAGCGAGAAATCGTTGTGGTTGAAGACGAACTAAAAAGAATCATACAAGAAGAAAAATCTCTTTCCGCTGAAGAGAAGTTAAATAAAGCGCTTGAGCGATTGCTAGCAGGAAAGCCTCTACGTACAAAAGCAAAGGGAAAACTGACCTTAAATAAAATCAATGTTGAAGCTGGTTTAGGGCGTAGCTACATCCATAAATTTAAAAAATTCATCGATGATGTGGCTGAAGATGCTATTGAAAATTACAACAATCCTGAGAAACCTGAACTAGCTAATCAAGACTTATCTGAGCATATAGTAGATGGAGAGGATATCAGTGAGATTGAAAAGCTCAGAGACGAATTAAAACACCAAATTAACCTAAAGGAAGATTATCGAAAAGAGAGAAATGAGCTTCTTGCTATCAATGACGAGTTAGAAGTATTGAATAAATCACTTATGTTCCGTGTATATGAGCTTCAACAAGAGATTGAAGGTGAACTTGTTGAATATGAGCACCTTAAAAGTAACCAGAAACTGGATTAACCATCATTTTAGGTGTGAATGGTACAAACTAGTTCATGTTAGGGCAATAAATCCCGCACATCGCAACCAAGAATGCTTGCCAACTGGTACGCTTTTTCTAGAGTGATGTTGACCTCCCCTCTTTCTATGCGACCGACATAGCTTCGGTCGATGTCTGCTGAAATAGCCAATTTATCCTGAGATATACCTTTGAGCTTACGCTCTCTACGTAAGTTATCTCCAAACCGTTTTGCTAAGTCTTTCATTTTAAATGGTACTCAAAATGAAAGAATATCCTTCATTGCGGATTATATATCCACGGACTATAATCCGTATTTTTGGTTCGTAGTTGAGCTTTTATGACGAAGAAAACAGCGATTAATGAATACATTTTTACCCTATTCATCGAGAAAGGACTTGATGGATTAACTGTTCCTGCCTTGAGGGACGAACTACTAACGATTACGGGAGAATTTAAGGACATAACGGAAGCGCGTAAGTTTCTTTATCGTCAGTTATTGCCTTTAGAAAAGAAAGGACTACTTTGGACTAAGGGCCAAGGGCGGACAAGAACATACCACAAATCAGAGCAGTTCAAAGAAACTGTATTCAAACCAAAAAAGCGTAAGCAACAGAAGCTAAAAACAGTCGTAGAAAATTCGGATGAAGTAACTACCCTAGATGAGCTGACTTTGGAACGACGAAAGTATGAAGCTGAACTTGCGATAGCTTTAGCTGAGATCGAAGAATTTCAACTATTGTCTGAAAGGTTACCTTCGCAGAAATCATCATTGTTAAAACTATCCGAAGAGACTAGAGAACGTTCTGTTAGATATCTAGCCAAAATAAATGTCCTTAATCACGCCCTAAACTTTCGTAATTGTGGGGAAGTAAAATGTTAAGACTATGGCAAGAGGAGTGTGTTGGTTCGGCTTTAGAAAAGTATCTTGCTGGACATTCGCATTTTCAGGTTCAGGCTACTCCAGGGGCTGGAAAAACGGTGGCCGCTGCCGAAATCGCCAAAAGGCTGTATGACTTAGACAAAATTGATCTGGTCCTCTGTTTTTCGCCATCATTAACGATTGCTGATGGTATCAAGAGTACCTTTTCATGGCGATTGGGATGCTCTTTTACCGGTGGACTTGGTTCAATAGGCGCATCGTTTACATACCAGAGTATGAAATACCTTAGAGACAGCTTTTGGGAAACAATTAAAAAGCACCGTGTATTGGTTGTATTTGATGAGATTCACCATTGTTCAGGTGATGAAATTGAAAATGCCAATGTATGGGGTGAGCAAATTTTGAAACAAATTCAAGGAACTGCTGCGTTTACATTATCCCTATCTGGCACTCCTTGGCGCTCAGATTTATTGCCAATTACGTTAGCGCAGTATTCTGACGCAGAAGGTCGTATCCACTGTGATTATCAATACGGTTTAAAGCAAGCGATTATCGATAAGGTCTGTCGTTCACCTAAAATTGTACTAATTGATAATGAGCGCTTATCTATCTCAGAAAGTGGACAATTGAAGTCATTTTCGTCAATTCCTGAACTTTTAAAGCAATCAGCAACTCCGTATCAAAGCATTTTACAAAATATTGATGCAATGACCTATGTACTTGGTCTTGGTTGCAAAAAGCTAGCAGAAATACGTATGGATAACCCTAATGCCGGTGGTTTGGTTGTTGCTTCATCGGTAGGACATGCAATCGAAATTCAGAAAATTTTGGCTGAGACATATGAACAAAGCACAGAGGTCGTTACTTACTATCATGAAAGCCCATTAGAGAAAATCAACGGGTATCGGGACGGTATGACTCAATGGATTATCAGCGTTGGAATGATTAGTGAGGGTACCGATATTCCACGTCTACAAGTTTGCTGCCATTTAAGTTTTGTGAAAACAGAACTTTATTTCAGACAAGTTTTAGGGCGGATTTTACGGACGAATGCATCCGCGAACCAGCAGGCATGGTTATACACTTTTGCTGAAGAGAGTCTGGTGAGCTTTGCAGAGCAAATCGAGAAAGATATTCCGGACTCATGTTTGTTTATTAAGCCAGATAATTTACAAGATAGACCTCAAGTTTCTGTTTCGTCAGGTCGAGACTACTTCTCCGAACGACAGAAGAGAAAAACTGATATTGGAAACAAGCAACTTAGTTGGGATAAAGAGCATGCGGGAAAACAGTCAGCCATATCTGCGTACTCAACTTCTCCTAGGCAGTTGGACTTGGGAAATTTCAAAGAGCGTGTCATTGCTGCATTTTTATGACTAATCAAAATTACTCTTATTCTACAACCAGCAGCAAGGAGTTGATATGTTCTATATAGGTGTTAGTCATTACTATGCGACAGGTGAAGGCCTCACAATTTATGTTGCTAGCGGTAGCGAAGAATCAATACGGGCAGCCATTCCAGAGTATTTTCATCTTGGACTCACTATTTTAACCCCCTTAGAGTGGCTAAAAGCTGCTGCTGGGGACTGTGAGGATGAATATCATCAATCTGATGCGGAAGATCTTAAAACCTATTTACCGGTCTTATGGAAGCAAATTGAAGAAAGAGCTTTGGAACGAGGGTGTCATCTAGATTTTTTCATGAAGCACCACTTTAACTATGGCTGATGTAAACTAGGAAATTTCAGTGAAGATTTTGTACTTTGATACGCTTAGCCTTTTGTATTCAAATCAATACATTCACAGTAAGGGAAGTCTATATGCTGCATTTGACGAATGGCTAAAAACTAGAGCAACGACTTTATTAAAAATGGTGAGGCCCGATTCAAATGCTGTTGATGGCTTTAGAAGTGCAGCGTCAGAAGCAGGGCTACTACTTTACCCTTTGGGAACTCGCCACACTCGTACATGTTTTATTGAAAATGGTGTGTTTACTGGCGATGAATTAGCCCCTGACACAGAGTTACCCTTCAGAACGCATATGGACGACAACAATTCAGTCCGTCAGATGTTAGCCCATGCTCACAGTCTGAAAGCCCAATGGTATGTCTGTGGTGATGTCGGCTCTGAAGAGCTATTACAACATTACCCGGATCGTTACTTACGTTCAGAGTTTGGAAAGGGCGTTACTAGTGAACTGATTTCTAAAATACGCGGCTTAAAATCAGCGGATTATTAATTAACTTACTGGGGCAATGCCGATGCTTTTGAAAAAGAGACGAACTGTTGTTCAGATAGCTGCTTCTATCAGAAGCAGAAATCACTTTGATGAGTTCCCTTCTCTTGAAAGACTAAAGTTGTACGAACAGTGGAAACCAGGAACCGCTAAAAAAGTACTTGATGGCATTTGGTTATATCAAGAAAAGCGCACAAAGATTGAGCTGCAAGAAGTTGAGCAAGCGATTGCTGATACATACAAAAGACAGCTGGTATCGTTTGGGGTGAAATTAGCAGCAATTTTTGCTGTAAACGCAGCTATATACGTGATTCAAATCATATAGAGAAACGAGACTGGTTTGTATTTTTCTCTAGAGATTCAACCAAACATACTTAACCGTTTGATATTAGCAATCCCTGATTCCATTTTCTGTCTTGCTGATGAATTCGCGCTGTGAACCGGTATAACCGGTGGTTGAAAACCTTGCGTTGCAACCGCCTCTTCAATCTACAAAACCACATCATAGCCGGTACCATGAGCATCATCTCCCAGATCATGATCTAGGCTGATTTCAGTCACCGTTCCTTACTCTAGCAAAGCAATAGCTTCTTCAGAGCAGTAAAGCCGATGCTATCCTTTCGGAGTCGGTCGTTCATCATCAAGGCAAGCTTTCATGCTAAATTCTTGTTTTTATTAATGTTGACTTAAATTAATCCGAGGTTAGTACTTTTACAACAAGCTGTTAGATTCGCACTCCTTTGCTCGTTATAATGCTCGACAGATAATGAGCTCATAATGGCTCAAAACGAATTGAAACAGGAATAATAAAAATGACAAGTAGCCAGCAACGCGCCACCCTGCAACGCCAGATATGGGCGATCGCCAACGATGTTCGTGGTTCTGTAGATGGTTGGGATTTTAAACAGTATGTACTAGGCACTTTGTTCTATCGCTTTATCAGTGAGAACTTTGTTCACTTTATTACCGGTGGTGATGAAAGCGTCGACTACGCAGCTATGTCGGATGATGACGAAAATATCGAGTTTGCCAGAGATGATGCGATTAAGACCAAAGGTTACTTTATCTATCCAAGTCAGTTATTTAGCAACGTAGTCGCTAATGCATCTAAAAACGAGAACCTAAATACTGACCTTGCCGCTATCTTTTCTGATATCGAAAATTCAGCCAACGGTTACGATTCAGAAAAAGACATTAAAGGCCTGTTTGCTGATTTCGATACCACGAGTAACCGTTTGGGGAACACGGTAAAAGCAAAAAATGAACGTCTAGCCAAAGTATTAAAAGGGGTTGCAGACCTTCCGTTAGGAAATTTTGACCAAAACCAGATTGACTTGTTTGGTGATGCTTACGAGTTCTTGATTTCTAACTATGCAGCGAATGCGGGTAAATCCGGAGGCGAATTCTTCACGCCTCAACACGTCTCTAAACTGATTGCCCAACTAGCTATGCATGGACAAACCAGCGTTAATAAGATTTACGACCCTGCTGCTGGTTCAGGTTCTTTGCTACTTCAAGCGAAGAAGCACTTTGATGCACATATCATTGAAGATGGCTTCTTTGGTCAGGAGCTTAACCACACCACCTATAACTTGGCTCGCATGAATATGTTTTTGCACAACATCAACTACGACAAGTTTAATATTCAGTTAGGCGATACTCTTCGCGAACCACACTTTGGCGATGATAAGCCGTTTGACGCTATTGTTTCTAACCCGCCATATTCAGTTAAATGGATTGGTAGTGATGACCCGACATTAATCAACGATGAACGCTTTGCGCCTGCAGGTGTACTTGCGCCAAAATCTAAAGCTGATTTTGCTTTTGTGCTTCATGCGCTAAGTTACCTTTCTAGCAAAGGTCGGGCTGCAATTGTTTGTTTTCCTGGTATTTTTTACCGTGGTGGAGCCGAACAAAAAATCCGAAAATATCTCATTGATAATAACTATGTTGAAACGGTTATATCTCTAGCTCCCAACCTGTTCTTTGGTACCACTATTGCGGTAAATATTTTAGTACTGTCCAAACATAAAACTGACACCACTACGCAGTTTATCGATGCAAGCGGTTTGTTTAAAAAAGAAACTAATAACAACCTGCTTACTGAGCAGCATATCGAAGACATCATGAAAGTGTTTGCCAGCAAAGATAACGTTGAGCACTTTGCCAAATCTGTTGAATTGGACGTAATAGCAGGTAATAGCTACAACCTATCAGTGAGCAGTTATGTCGAAACTAAAGATACTCGTGAGTTAGTGGACATTACTGAACTTAATGCCGAGCTTAAAACTGTAGTTGCTAAAATCGATCAGCTTCGTAGTGATATTGAGACCATTGTGGCTGAAATTGAAGGTGAGGAGGTTAAGGCATGAGCTGCATTGATGACCTAGTTGTTGAATCCTGTCCGGAAGGAGTTGTATTCAAACGTCTTGGAGATATTGCACGAATCAAAAATGGCAAAGATCATAAGTCGCTTGGTGATGGTGAATTTCCTGTTTATGGTTCAGGTGGCATCATGCGATATGCAGATACTTATGCCTACAACAAGCCATCAGTTTTAATTCCGAGAAAAGGCTCACTAGGTAATCTGTTTTTCGTCGATGTTCCGTTTTGGACTGTTGATACTATTTTCTACACGGAAATTGACGAAGCACAAGTTAATCCAAAATATCTTTACTACTTTTTAACTACGGTAGGTCTTGGTGAGATGAATCAAGCGGGTGGTGTTCCTAGTCAAACCCAATCCGTTTTAAATGAGTTGAAAATTCCCATCCCATGCCCAAGTTATCCAGAAAAGTCGCTGGCAATACAAGCTGATATTGTCAGCACTTTGGATACATTTACCGCCATGACCGCTGAGCTGACCGCTGAGCTGACCGCTGAGCTTAACATGCGGAAAAAACAATACAACTACTACCGAGACCAATTGCTGAGCTTTGATGAAGGAGTTGTCGAGCGGAAGTTGTTAAGTGAACTTGCTGAAAATTTAAACTCAAAACGTAAGCCAATAACTAGCGGGCAGAGAGAACCTGGTGATATTCCATACTACGGTGCATCTGGTATTGTTGATTATGTTAAAGACTTCATCTTTGATGGAGATTTTTTGCTTGTTTCCGAAGATGGAGCCAACCTATTGGCAAGAAACACACCGATTGCATTTAGTATTAGTGGAAAAAACTGGGTAAATAATCATGCTCATGTGCTGAAGTTTGAAACTTATGCTGAGAGAAGATATGTAGAGTACTACCTAAATAGTATCGATCTAACTCCTTACATTTCAGGAGCCGCACAGCCAAAGCTGAACAAAAAGAATTTAAATAGTATTAGTATCCCCAACCCTTCTCTTGAAGAAAAAAAACGCATTGTATCCGTGTTAGATAAGTTCCATACACTCACCACTTCAATCTCTGATGGTTTGCCGAGAGAAATAGAGCTACGCCAAAAGCAATATGAGTATTATCGGGATCTACTGTTGAGTTTTCCTAAGCAGGAGGTAGCCGAGTAGTATGGGACAATCGCTAATAGAAATTGCAGAAGAACTCAAAAATTCTCCTAAGAAAGTGCAGTTAATCTATGCCTTCAATGGCTCGGGGAAAACTCGGCTTTCAAGAGCATTCAAGGAAATGCTAGCAGCTGAAATGAATGAAGAGGATGTTGCAGAGCCTTTCGGGCTGTCGAACAAAAATATTCTCTATTATAACGCCTTCACCGAAGACCTTTTTTATTGGGATAACGACTTAGAAGCGGATGAGTCTAGAAAACTAAAAATACACCCAAATGCGTTTACCAAATGGGTTTTTGAAGACCAGGGGCAGGACCGGAACATCGTGACCCATTTTCAACGTCTGACAAATAGTAAATTGACCCCGGAGTTTAATGCTGACTTTTCAGAAGTCTCTTTTTCAATGGTAGCTGGGGACGACGATCATTTGGGGAATCTAAAAATTTCAAAGGGTGAAGAAAGTAACCTGATTTGGAGTGTGTTCTATAGCTTACTTGAACAGGTAATAGAAGTACTCAACGTTCCCGAAATTGATGATAGAGAAACCAATGCCTTTGATAAGCTCAACTATGTATTCATTGATGATCCAGTAAGTTCCTTAGACGATAACCATCTTATTCAATTGGCGGTCGATCTAGCGGCATTAATTAAGTCCAGCGATTTTACCGGTGGCCGAGGGCTTCAGTTTATTATCACGACCCATAGCCCACTTTTCTACAACGTTCTTCATAACGAGTTGGGACTCAAGAAAGGCAACAAAAAAGACGGTTGTTACCTATTGGAGCGCTTTGAGGATGGTACATTTAACTTGAATGTTAAGTATGGTGATTCCAACAAGAGTTTTTCATATCACTTGCATTTAAAACAGCTCCTCGAACAAGCTATAGAGCACAATCAAATAGAGCGTTATCACTTTATGCTGCTGCGTAATTTATACGAAAAAACAGCAGGATTCTTGGGGTACCCTGAATGGGGAGAGCTGCTAAACACTGTCCCTGGTAATAAACAGGCCTATTTAAACCGAATTATTCAATTTACTAGCCATAGTTCTCTGTCCAGTGAAGTTATTTCAGAACCAAATGAACAAGAAAAACAAACAGTGAAGCTTCTGTTGGACAATTTAATGGAGAACTACAGCTATTGGCAGCAGGGAGAGCAAAATGACTGACTTTAAAACGATTGCAGAATCCAATAACTTTATCGTCTTAGATAAATACACCAAACAATTGCAGCCTAGTGATAGTTATCAAAGTGAAAGTGATTTAGAACGAGAACTGATTCAGGATTTGCAGAATCAAGGCTATGAGTTTTTGCCTGAGTTAACAACCCCAGACTCAATGATGGCAAATGTGCGGACTCAACTTCAAGATCTCAATAAAGTTGAGTTTACCGACGCTGAGTGGGGACGTTTTCAGGAACAGTACCTAAATACGCCAAGTGACAACATCATCGAGAAAACTCGTAAAGTAC
This sequence comes from Vibrio sp. M250220, assembly GCF_036533795.1. NCBI lineage: Bacteria > Pseudomonadati > Pseudomonadota > Gammaproteobacteria > Vibrionales > Vibrionaceae > Vibrio > Vibrio sp. M250220. The sequence goes on from NZ_JATABI010000012.1 coordinate 80,832, forward strand.
ACAGCGATTATATTTACGATTTTGTATTTGATGATGGTCATATTGAGAATATTTACCTGTTTGATAAGACAACCATCGCACGCAATAAAGTTCAGGTAATTAAACAGTTTGAACAGACCGGCAGCCATGCTAACCGCTATGATGTGACTATCTTAGTCAATGGCTTACCATTGGTTCAAATTGAGCTGAAAAAGCGCGGAGTGGCGATTCGTGAAGCCTTTAACCAGGTTCATCGATACAGCAAAGAAAGCTTCAACGCTGAAAACTCATTATATAAGTTTTTGCAGTTGTTTGTGATTTCAAATGGTACTGATACCCGGTACTTCGCTAATACCACCAAGCGCAACAAAAATAGCTATGACTTCACTATGAACTGGGCGAAGTCAGACAACAACCTCATCAAAGATTTAAAAGACTTTACAGCAACCTTCTTCCAAAAAGAAACCTTGCTGGAAGTAATCCTGCGTTACTCTGTGTTTGATGTCAGCAATACTCTGCTAGTGATGCGTCCCTATCAAATAGCGGCGACTGAGCGCATTTTATGGAAGATTAAAAGCGCCTATAACAGCAAAAGCTGGAGTAATACGGAAAGCGGTGGTTATATCTGGCATACCACCGGTTCGGGTAAAACGCTCACCAGTTTCAAAGCGGCACGATTAGCAACGAAATTAGATTTTGTAGATAAAGTATTCTTTGTTGTTGACCGTAAAGATCTCGACTACCAGACCATGAAGGAATATCAGCGCTTTTCACCGGATAGCGTGAATGGTTCAGAGAGTACTGCAGGGCTTAAACGCAATCTGGATAAAGACGATAACAAAATCATTGTTACCACCATTCAAAAGCTCAACAATTTAATCAAGAGTGAAAGCGATTTGCCTGTCTACAAGCAGCAAGTCGTGTTTATTTTTGATGAGTGTCACCGCAGCCAGTTTGGTGAAGCGCAAAAGAACATTAAGAGGAAATTTAAAAAGTATTACCAATTTGGTTTTACTGGTACGCCTATTTTTCCTGACAATGCGCTTGGAGCAGAAACAACAGGCAGTGTCTTTGGTCAACAGCTTCACACCTACGTCATTACAGATGCGATTCGTGATGAAAAAGTCCTTAAGTTTAAAGTGGACTACAATGATGTTCGTCCTCATTTCAAGAGTATTGAAACAGAGCAAGATGACAAAAAGCTAAGCGCTGCTGAAAACAAACAAGCCTTCTTACACCCCATGCGTATTCGGGAGATCTCGCAATACATCTTAAATAACTTTAATCAGAAAACTCATCGGGCTTATAAGGGCGCAAAAGGCTTTAATGCCATGTTTGCAGTAAGTAGTGTGGATGCAGCAAAAGCCTACTACGAGACCTTTTTACAACTGCAGAAAGACGCAGATAAGCCACTGAAAGTAGCAACTATCTTTTCTTTTGCTGCAAATGAAGAGCAAGATGCCATTGGTGATATCGCAGATGAAAGTTTTGAAGTAACCGCAATGAATAGCAGTGCCAAAGAATTTCTAAGCGCTGCAATTGATGATTACAACAGGATGTTTAAGACCAACTTTGGTGTAGACAGCAATGGTTTTCAAAACTACTACCGCGATCTTGCTCAGCGAGTGAAAAAGCAAGAAATCGATGTACTGATTGTTGTTGGGATGTTCTTAACAGGGTTTGATGCGCCAACGCTGAACACTTTATTCGTTGATAAGAACTTACGTTATCACGGTTTGATGCAAGCATTCTCCCGGACTAACCGTATTTATGATGCGACTAAGACCTTTGGCAACATTGTGACTTTCCGAGACCTAGAACAAGCGACCGTTGATGCTATTACCTTGTTTGGGGATAAAAACACGAAGAACGTTGTACTCGAAAAAAGCTACAAAGAGTACATGGAAGGCTTTACCGATATCGTAACAGGTCAGGCTCGCCGTGGTTTTGTTGAGATTGTCAGGGAGTTGCAGGAGCGTTTTCCTAACCCTGAAGACATCGTAAAAGAACAAGATAAAAAAGACTTTGCTAAGTTGTTTGGCGAATACCTTAAAGCGGAAAATATCCTACAGAACTATGATGAATTCGCTGGTCTTAAAGCGCTGCAAAACCTAGATACCAGTGATGAGCAGGCTGTTGAAGCGTTCAAAGAAAAATATTATCTGAACGATGAAGACATTGCGGTAATGCAAACGATAGAAATGCTAAACGAACGTGTGGTTCAGGATTATCGTTCTACTTATAACGATACCCGTGATTGGTTACGTCGTGAGAAAGAAGGCCAGGAAAAAGATAAACCGACCATGGACTGGGATGATGTCGTTTTTGAGGTCGATTTACTTAAATCGCAAGAAATTAATCTGGATTACATTCTTGAGCTGATCTTTGAACACAATAAGAAGAACAAGAGCAAAGAAGGGTTAATCGATGAAGTGCGCCGTCTTATCCGTGGTAGCCTTGGTAACCGAGCTAAAGAGAGCTTAGTTGTTGATTTTATTAATCAAACCAACCTAGACGAAATTAGCGATAAAGCCAGCATCATTGACGCGTTTTTCAAGTTTGCACAAGCAGAACAAAAACGCGAAGCAGCTGCGATCATTGATTCTGAAAAATTGAATGAAGAGGCCGCTAAACGATATATCACTTCATCGTTGAAGCGTGAGTATGCATCTGAGAATGGCACCGCGCTGACAGAAGCATTGCCGAAGTTAAGCCCACTCAACCCTAAATATCGAACGCTCAAGCAGACTGTGTTCCGTAAGATAGCTGCTTTTGTTGAGAAGTTTAAAGGTGTGGGTGGTCAGATTTAAGCCCTAAATATCGAAAAGGATAGAGCTTCTTATTATCATTGAGTGAGGTGAAAGTGAAGTCCAAACAGCAGCTATCATATTGGTATGCTGCCATACCAAAAGGTGAGAATTTTTTAGTTTGTAAATTCACACCTTTTTCTATCTTTTCGCATGATTATTGCAATAATGTGCGAATAGTGAGATAAGCCTTTTAGATTATACCTTCTCACACCAATCTCATTAATAAAAGTGTAAGGGTGTCTGACGGTGAAGACGCACTTTACCCTGATGAAGATGACGACGACGAAGAGTAATCTCTGACATCGCACCGAATTTAAATACCAGCCACTAGGCTGGTATTTTTGTTTTGTCTCAAAGGCTGAGTATCTTTTGCCTGTTGATTCGCATTATAATCAGGCAACTTTGATCTAGGACAATATTTGCACCGATGAAACTCTCCCTTGCAGGCCTTTGGCAAGTTTCCCCACTGACTGATTTATCTATTCCACAAGATGACATCACGTTTCCAGCCCCTTTAAGTCAGGTTTTACCTAACACCTTATCGGAAGAAGACATTGCGGAGCAGGAATGGCACTTGATGCACGATATTGAAGTCGATGAAACAATGCTGAACTTCCCATCGGTAGACTTGATCATAGCAGGTGTTGATTATCACGCTGAAGTGCGCCTCAATGGTGTTGCAGTCTTCGATTGTGATAAATCTCAGCCAGTCTACAAAAAAGATATTCGTCCTTATCTGCAAATGGGTCGTAACCGTTTTGAAATTCTGTTTCTTCAAGACGAAGATGATTGGTTACTCGATGAAGAAGGCAGCAATGATCTTTGCCATTTAGGGGTCATTGACACACACAAATTTGATGAACGCATTGGCATCTGGAAGGAACCGTATTTGCAGTTCATTCGCAATGTCCGTTTGGAACATGTGACCACTGAACAGATTTGGCATCACGGAGGAGGTTGTGAGTTTTTGGTTGATCTGCACTACAAAACCTATTTGCCTGGCTTAGTATCCGCATCGGTGAAGTTTAACGGCATGACGTATAACCTGCCCATTGACGTGCGTGATAACCATGCGAGCGCACTGTTTCAAATTGAAGCCCCTATTTATGCCGATAGCGTTGCTCCAAAACTTGAGGATCTTTATTTGCTCGAGGTGACGCTAGACGGCCAAACCCAACGCTTTCACGTTGGGCTGAGTAAAGAGATGTGTGTATCCCACTATCCGCTTTAGGCGTGACTGCAATGCCAGTTAAGGGTAGCGTCCTGTTTGCGCTGCCACACCTTCTCATGGAAGTAGTAAGCGAAGGTATTAATGGTTGGCTCTATTGAGGCCATGATACCTCCAACAAATGCATCCCCAGTCATTACATACACCACACCAAATGCGACACTAAAATGCACAATTGCAAAACTGGTTGTCTTGATTTTTGCTGAGCGCGCAAAAGATTTCAGTAACTGGCTTTTTGTCCAGATCTGCTCGTGAAAATAGAAAGCGACAGTGTTTACTGAAGGCTCGATCATCGCGATCAGGCTACCGATGATCAGATCACCTGTCAGCAGGTATGCCACTGTAAATGCAATCGTAAAGTGAAGAGATGCGAATGTTAGTGTCTTTTTCATCTTGATAGCTCGATGTTGTTGTCGATGGAGCTATTATTGATAACTATTCGCATTAATCAAATTGGCTTGTTTCGATATATTTAATAGGAAAAACCTATTAAAAAAGGGTGCCAACACGGCACCCTTTTGAAACACATAGCCAAGGTTGTTAGCCTTGTGGTTTTACTACCAATACATTGATCGGGGAGTTTTGAACCACTTTACTTGCGACAGAGCCAAGTACGACTTTGTCGATCTTCGAGCGTTTGTGGCTTGGCATGACGATAAGATCGGCACCAAGTTTCTCTGCGAAATCAAGAATGGTTGAGTAAGGCTTACCTTCCGCAACATGGACTTTGTAGACGATATCTTCAGAGACGTGCTCTACCGCGAACTTTTTGAGCTGATTTTCAACATCGGCTTTCATCTTCATGGCTGCATCTTTAGGGAAGTAGCTAGCCACCATTGACATGTGAATACCAGGCAATACATTCAAAAGGTGAACCACCGCATTTGAGTGTTTTGCGTGCCAAATAGCAAGCTCGACAGCTTTATCGGAAAAGCCTTTGTCGTTCAGATCGACAGGAACAAGAATTTGCTTATACATTATTGATTCTCTTCATTGTTACGCGCTCAGCTGTTCCTTTCGAGCTCGTCGTTTTTGGTTTAATGCAAGACCAATTAAGAGGATCAGTGCAGGTACAAACACCCACTCTTTCATTGGTCGATCAGCGGCCACGACAACCGAAGTTATCTCCCAGTCGAAATCGATCCCAGCCGCTTCGGCAGGGCTACCAAACTCAACCATATCAACAACCATGCGGCTGTCGGTGTTGTTGAGCATCAAGCCCATCGAACTGATTCTCTCATCGGCGGTGGTGGCATTATCTTCAAATGGAAGACGTACCGTTTTCGAAATGAAATCACCCTCAAGGTTTTCACCCGATACGATCAGTTCAATACTTTCGCCAACATTCAACTGCTCGGTAATTTGAGAAATTTCAGTACCTGGGTAAAGTTCTTTAGCTGGGTAAATCTGATCCCACCAATAACCCGGACGGAAGAAAGTAAAGGTTAGGAAAAGCAGCAGCACAGTCTCCCACCATTTGTTCTTGGTAAACCACCAGCCTTGTGTTGCCGCTGAGAATATCAGCATTGCTATCACAGACGATATGATCGTAAGCAATAAATGCCACCAACTATCAATTCCCATCAATAGTAGCTGGGTATTGAAGATGAACATAAATGGCAAGATTGCTGTACGAATATCGTAGGTGAAACCTTGGATACCGGTTCGAATCGGGTCTGACTTTGCTATTGCAGCAGCAGCGAAAGCCGCTAAGCCCACTGGTGGAGTATCATCTGCCAGAATACCGAAGTAGAACACAAATAGATGGACAGCAATCAGTGGAATGATGAAGCCACTTTGAGCGCCTAACGTCACGATCACGGGAGCCATCAGAGTTGAAACAACAATGTAGTTTGCTGTTGTTGGTAGACCCATACCTAAGATCAAGCTGATCACTGCGGTGAACACCAGCATCATGATGATATTGCCGCCAGAGATAAACTCGACAAAGTCAGTCATTACCAGGCCGATACCAGTCAGTGTTACGACGCCAACAACGGTACCCGCTGCCGCTGTCGCGACACCGATACCGATCATGTTACGTGCACCTGAGACCAGGCTTTCGGCAAGATCAACAAAACCGACTTTAGTCTGCTCAGCCACGTCGCCCTCTTTCGATAATACGGCGATTAGCGGACGTTGAGTGATCAAGATAAAGATCATAAATACCGTCGCCCAAAACGCCGATAGACCCGGAGAGAAACGTTCAACAGTTAAACACCAAACTAATACAACGATAGGAAGTAGATAGTGCAAACCCGATTTGATGGTAGGCCCTGGATCTGGAACTTCCGTTAGTTCAGCATCAATCTCGATCGACCCTTCTTTCGCATAGCTTGCAGATATCTTCACTAAAGCCACATAAGCAATCAGAAGTGCAACAGTGACAATTGGTGTTGCGGCATCACCAAATACATCTTTAGTCCAGCCAACACCGTAATAGACAGCCCCACTGATCACGCAAAGACCTAAGATGGTGCCAGTAAAAGAAAGTAGGCTATTAATAAATTTAGGCGTATGACGACGAGGCAGACCAGTCATGCCCGCTTTACAAGCTTCAAGGTGAACAATGTAAATTAGAGCAATGTATGAGATCAGAGCAGGCAGAATCGCGGCCTTAATGACTTCGACATAGGAAATACCCACATACTCCACCATAAGGAAGGCTGCGGCACCCATAATCGGTGGTGTTAGCTGGCCATTCGTTGAAGCGGCAACTTCAACCGCACCCGCTTTCGTTCCTGGGAAACCGACCCGTTTCATTAACGGAATGGTGAAGGTACCTGTTGTAACGACGTTAGCAATCGACGAGCCTGAAACAAGTCCAGAGAGACCTGATGCAACGACGGCTGCTTTCGCTGGACCGCCTTTCATATGACCTAGCAGTGAGAAGGCGACTTTAATAAAGTAAGCACCGGCACCTGCTCGCTCAAGCATTGCGCCAAATAGGACAAACAGGAAAACAAACGAGGTTGAAACACCCAAGGCAACACCAAATACCCCTTCGGTTGTTAGCCATAGGTGAGACATCGCTTTATTGAGGCTAGCACCTTTATGGGCAATGACATCCGGCATATAAGGACCACCAAAGGTGTATAGCAGGAAGACTGCCGCAACGACCATTAGCGGTGGACCAAGTGCACGACGAGTCGCTTCTAGAAGTAGCAGCATACCTGAGATAGCGATAGCGATGTCAAACGTCGTAGGTGCACCAGAACGGCCCGCGAGTTCGGTATAGAAAATATAGATATAGGCAGCGGAAAAACTACCCGCTAGCGCAAGCAACCAGTCAACAACTGGAATGCGATCACGTGGTGAATTCTTCATTGCTGGGTAGGCTGTAAACGCGAGAAATACAGCGAACATTAAATGAATAGAACGTGCTTCGGTATCGTTGAGTACGCCAAAGTTAAAAATGAACGGCAGAGGGGATGCGTACCAAAGTTGGAACAGTGACCAACATAGCGGCACAAACCATAGGATGCGACCTGACAGTCCAGCAGGAGCACGCGCACCAGTATCGGATTGAGCTACCATTTCTTGCACATCTTGAGACGGAGTTGTTGTCTTCGACATGTACTTAATCCTTATTATAAATGGTCCGTATATTTATGATTATGAGAACCTTTATTTTGCATCTTTCATTGTAGTGAAAAGATGAAATATTGCTCAGTTGTATGGTTTCTTGGGTATATAACGAGGTAGAGCTTCTAGAGAATGAAACTCAAAATAGAGTCTAGTGTTTTAATGAGTACGAGTTTTAACCAAGGAGGCGAATACCTCCTTGGTTTTCAAAGAGGGCTTACTTAAGTAGGCCGATCTCTTTGTAGTACTTCTCTGCACCTGGGTGTAGAGGGATAGAAAGACCTGATTTAACCATGTCTTCTTTCTTCAAGTTTGCAAACGCAGGGTGTAGGCGTTTGAATGTATCGAAGTTCTCGAATACAGATTTAGCAACGTTGTAAGCAACTTCGTCTGACACTTTTGTCGAAGTTACCATTGTTGCCGCAACACCAAAGCTGTTTACGTCTTTGTCTGTACCACGGTACATGCCAGCAGGAACTGTGCTGTATGCGTAGTAAGGGTTGTTTGCAACGATTTCATCGATCTTCGCACCAGTTGCTGAAACGAGTTTCGCATCACATGAAGTTGTTGCTTCTTTGATAGATCCATTTGGGTGACCAACTACGTATACGAACGCGTCGATCTTGTTGTCACAAAGAGCTTGGGAACGCTCAGAACCTTTAAGTTCAGAAGCCAGTTTGAAGTCTTCGTTAGTCCAACCCATTGCTTCCATAACCACGCCCATAGTTGCGCGGTCACCAGAGCCTGGGTTACCAATGTTTACACGCTTACCTTTAAGGTCAGTAACATTTTCAATACCAGCATCGCTACGAGCGATGATGTTGAATGGTTCTGTGTGTAGAGAGAATACAGCACGTAGCTCTTTGTACGGGCCTTGCTCAGCAAACTTACTTGTACCGTTGTAGCCATGGTACTGCCAGTCAGACTGAACGATACCGAAGTCTAGTTCACCAGCACGCATAGTGTTTACGTTGTAAATAGAACCACCAGTTGATTCTACAGAACAACGGATGTTGTGTTCTTTACGGCCTTTGTTGACTAGCTTACAGATAGCACCACCAGTTGGGTAGTAAACACCCGTTACAGAGCCAGTACCAATAGTGATGAACTCTTGAGCGTTAACTGCGCCAGCGCCCATAACAGCAGCTGCAATCGCACCAACTTTAATAAGTTTGTTCAATGCCATGAATTTCCCTTCCTTTATTCATTATTAACCCTAAGCAATTGTAGTTGCTGTGGGAGTTTCCTATAAACGGAAACGGCACCTTTTCCAATCCGTATGTTGAAAAAGCGGCTGAATAATATCAAAAAATTGGCACATAATTACACGATTGTTAAAGAATATAGACAATATGCCTAGTTGTTCTAACAATGTTTAGTGAATATTTCGAGATTAAAATCTTTTAAAATCATCGAGTTATACTCCGGCCTAAACCAAAGAATGATTTATTTAAGATGTGATCTAAATCACGCTGCTAAATTGGCGGCGCGATTTATATTTTGCTGTTTTATATGAAACTAGCCTGTGTATTCAAACAGATCGCACACAGAGGCAAAGAGTTGCTCTGTAGTAATTGATAACGTTGGCGTAATGAAGATGGTATCGTCCCCAGCGACAACACCTAAAATGCCTTCTGATTTGCCCAGTGAATCGAGTAAGCGAGCAATTAACTGAGCGGCCCCCGGGCCTGTGTGAATCACAACGAGTGCATTGTTGTGGTCGATATCTAAAACCAGCTCACGCAAAGAGCTTGAAACTGTAGGCACACCAAGCTCTGCTGGAAGGCAGTAAACCATTTCCATTTTTGCATTGCGAGTACGTACAGCACCGAACTTAGTCAGCATGCGTGATACTTTTGACTGGTTGATATTCTCAAACCCTTCGTTTTTAAGAGCTTCCACAATGTCGCCTTGGGAGCCAAAACGTTCTTCTTTTAGCAGGGCTTTGAAAGCGCGAACGAGGTTATCTTGTTTTTCTGAATGGCGCATGGTTCTCTTTCTATGTTGGTGAATATAAAAAGCAAGTGAATATTCTCGCATAGCTATGCACATAGTGCCAACTTCAAGCCCAATTTCTGTCTAGCATATCACTGTAAACTTCAAGGTTATTTTCCGTAGAAATGCCTCTTAAATCTTTGTCATCAAAGGTAAAGCAGATCATAATAGCCGCAATGTGTGTAGCACGCTTTAGTCGCATTGCGCAAGGTCGCAAAGCTGACGTTAATTGATTGTAATCAGGTTGTGATTGGTTTAGCTTGAACGCAGCTGATTTTAAATCGCCCTACAAAACATATATAAGAGAATCTTCTCAAGGAGAACTACGATGAAAGTAGCTGTTATTGGTGCCGCTGGTGGCATCGGTCAAGCCCTAGCCCTTCTACTTAAAAACCGCCTTCCTGCTGGTACAGATCTCGCTCTGTATGATATTGCGCCTGTGACTCCGGGTGTTGCAGCAGATCTAAGCCACATCCCAACACCAGTATCAATCAAAGGTTATGCTGGTGAAGATCCAACGCCTGCACTCGAAGGTGCTGACGTTGTACTGATCTCTGCGGGTGTGGCACGTAAGCCTGGTATGGACCGTGCGGATCTATTTAACGTAAACGCGGGCATCGTGAAGTCTCTTGCTCAACGCATCGCAGATGTATGTCCAAAAGCAATGGTTGGTATCATTACTAACCCTGTAAATACCACTGTGCCAATTGCAGCTGAAGTTCTTAAGCAAGCTGGTGTTTACGACAAGCGTCGTCTTTTCGGTGTAACTACGCTTGACGTAATTCGTTCAGAAACGTTTGTTGCTGAGCTGAAAGACAAAGATCCAGGCCAAGTACGTGTACCCGTTATCGGTGGTCACTCAGGTGTTACGATTCTTCCTCTACTGTCTCAAGTTGAGGGTGTTGAGTTTACGGCTGAAGAAGTAGAAGCACTGACTAAACGTATTCAAAACGCAGGTACTGAAGTTGTTGAAGCTAAAGCGGGTGGCGGTAGTGCGACTCTATCTATGGGTCAAGCGGCATGTCGTTTTGGTCTAGCTCTTGTTAAAGCACTTCAAGGTGAAGAAGTTGTTGAGTACGCATACGTTGAAGGTGATGGCGAGCACGCACCATTCTTCGCACAGCCAGTGAAACTAGGCAAAGACGGTGTAGAAGAAGTACTAAGCTACGGTGAGTTGAGTGACTTCGAGAAATCTGCACTAGATGGCATGCTTGAAACACTTAACGGCGACATCCAAACGGGTGTTGACTTTGTAAACAAGTAATCCAATTTGAATAATGAGAAAGCCGACTTTCGAGTCGGCTTTTTTGATCCTTTTGTTTTTCCTGCTGTACTTACTGAGTAGCAGAGGAGAAAAAAGATGGATATTAGGGAGCTAGAAAAGGGCATGCTAGTTGAATGCCGTCAGGGAGTTGGAGTCGTGGTCGAGACGGATGAAAGTACGCATGCGGTCGTGATCGAAGATCGAAGCTCACATCAAAAGTTTGAAGTTGATGTTGAGGATTTGATTGATGAGCCTCAGCTTCATCATGGATGTGAACGTTACTATTAGCGAAAACAAAAAAGCGAGCATTAGAGCTCGCTTTTTTGGGGATGGCTTCGATTACTTACGTACAGCGATGGCTTCGATTTCGATACCAACATCTTTTGGTAGACGAGCAACTTCTACGCAAGAACGTGCTGGGTAGTGAGCAACATTGTGCTCATCAAAGAACTTACCGTAAACCTCGTTTACTGTGCCGAAGTCATTTAGATCTTTTACAAACACCGTTAGTTTTACGATGTCTGATACAGATAGGCCAGAGGCTTCAACTACTGCTTTTACGTTTTCTAGAGACTGACGAGCTTGTTCTGCGATGTCAGATGATACTTCACCCGTAGCTGGGTTTACTGGGATTTGGCCTGAAGTCAGTACCATGTTACCAAGGTCAACACCTTGCACATATGGGCCGATAGCTGCAGGAGCTGATTCCGTGTGAAGTACTTTAGTCATTGTTATATTCCATCTGTTTAGGGTTACTGGAAGAAAACTCAGTTTGCCGCGAATCTCGTGCTTCGTAAAGGTAAAAATCCCTGCTTGAGTTAAGCAGGGACAAATTCTTACCTTAAGTTAACTCTCAAATATTCATTAACGCTCAGTGACGATTTCACGAGAGAAAACTTTCTCACAGTACTTGCACTTCAATCGAATATCGTTGTTTTTCTCGAATACTTTAAAGCTACTTTCTACTGGCTCACCGTGTGTGATGCAGTTGGTGTTCGGACACTCAAATACATTATTCACTTGTTCTGGTAACTCGAGAGCCAGCTTCTTAACAACCTGATAGTCTTCAATTTGGTTGACCGTGGCATGCGGTGCATAAAGCGCTAATTTGCTTGCCTGCTCTTCAGTGATAAACACATTTTCGATCTTGAGTAGGTCTTTATGACCTAGGGCAGATGAAGGCAGGTTTAAGCCCACGGTTACGCGCTGTTGTGATTTATGCATTGAAAACAGCTTGAGCACCTTAATGCCAATTTGTGCTGGAATGTGGTCGATTACGGTGCCATTTTTAATCGCTTCAACCTGCAATTGAGTTTCTTTGTTCATGGTTTTTTCTCCTCGATTACAGTGTTTCATTTAGTACAAGTGCAAGTAGAGCCTGACGTGCATATACGCCATTTTCTGCTTGTTCGAAGTAATAAGCGTGTGGGGTTTTATCAACATCCACTGTGATTTCATCGACACGTGGAAGTGGATGAAGCACTTTAAGATTTTCACGTGCACCTTCTAGCATGGCTGCCGTAAGAATGTATGCGGATTTAATATGTGCGTATTCAGATTCGTCGAAACGCTCTTTTTGAACACGAGTCATGTAAAGAACGTCTAGGTCTGGAATGACACTTTCCATATCGGTGTGCAAACTGTATTGGATGCCAGCTTCGTCGAGTTCTTCGCAAATGTAATCTGGCATTGCAAGCGCCTCTGGAGCGATAAAGAAGAAGCGGATGTTGTTAAATTTTGCCAACGCTTGGGTAAGTGAGTGGACAGTACGACCATATTTAAGATCACCCACGAAAGCGACGTTAAGCTCATCCAGTCGATCTTGCGTTTCTGCAATAGAGAAGAGGTCCAGTACGGTTTGAGTCGGATGTTGATTTGCTCCGTCGCCACCGTTAATAACTGGTACACCATTAGAAAACTCAGCAGCTAGGCGTGCTGCACCTTCTTGAGGGTGGCGCATAACAAAGGCATCAACATACGAAGAGATAACCTGAACGGAATCCGCCAATGTTTCACCTTTCTTCGCCAGTGAAGTATTACCGCCATTATCGAAACCAATGACATCACCACCAATGCGTTGGATTGCGGTTTCGAAAGAGAGACGTGTACGGGTTGATGGTTCGAAGAAGCAGCTTGCAACCACTTTGTTTTTAATTAACTCAGGTTGCGGCTTAGCCTTCAGCTCTCCAGCCGTTTTGACAATCAATTCCAGCTCTTCACGTGAAAGCTCAGGAATTGAGATAATATGCTTGTTATAAAGCGTGTTTGTCATAATCATCTTCCCAGTCATGAATTTTAGGCACAAAAAAGCCCCCCATTAAGGGAGGCTTTAGAAATCGGTGAAAATAGAAAAAACAAGTCCCAGTAAGCGTGTTGGCTTACTCACTGTAATACGCTTGGTAGAGCACGAATTACGTGGCATGGTTTTACTATCTCCAGACAAATTGCCGAGCATTATACGCTGAAGAATGGTGAACGCAAGCGATTACATCGACGGTTTTAGTGTCGAATCTTACCTAAGATTAACTACCGAGTGTGGCAACCATCACAGCTTTAATTGTGTGCATTCGGTTTTCCGCTTCATCGAAAACGATAGAGTGTTCGGACTCAAACACATCTTCCGTCACTTCCAGTCCTTTCATACCGTATTTCTCAGCGACTTGTTTCCCTACAGTGGTTTCATCATTATGGAACGCAGGTAGACAGTGCATAAACTTCACTTGTGCATTGCCGGTTTTAGCAATCACATCCATGTTGACTTGATAGGGGGTCATCATTGCGACACGTTCATCCCAAGCTTCTGGTGCTTCACCCATGGATACCCACACGTCTGTGTACAAGTAGTCACAACCTTTTACGCCTTCTTCAACGTTTTCGGTTAAGGTGATTTTTGCGCCCGTCTGATCTGCGATCTGCTGGCAAGTGGTGACCAATTCTGCTTCTGGCCAGAACGCTTTTGGTGCGACAAGGCGGATATCCATCCCCATTTTAGCCGCGCCTACGAGTAGGGAGTTGCCCATGTTGTTGCGTGCGTCACCAAGGTAAGCAAACTTAATCTCATGCAGCTGTTTTCCACGCCCATGCTCAAGCATAGTCAAAAAGTCCGCCAGAATTTGTGTCGGGTGAAACTCATCCGTCAGGCCATTCCAAACCGGCACACCTGCGTACTGACCGAGTTCTTCAACAATGGATTGACCAAAACCACGGTATTCAATGCCATCGTACATTCGGCCAAGGACTCGTGCGGTGTCTTTCATCGACTCCTTGTGTCCGATTTGAGATCCAGATGGACCGATATAAGAAACCTGTGCTCCTTGATCAAAAGCGGCAACTTCAAAAGCACAACGTGTGCGAGTCGAGGCCTTTTCGAAGATTAGCGCAATGTTCTTACCGACCAGTTTCTTCTGTTCGGTGCCAGCATATTTGGCTTTCTTCAGATCCGCAGAGAGATCAAGCAGAAACTGAATCTCTTTCGGGGTGAAATCGAGTAGCTTTAGGAAATTTCGGTTACGTAGATTGAAGGCCATACACCAGTCCTGAATGTTGATTCGGTTTAATGGCTTTAGTTAAACATATTTAACGGCTATTTGTGAATAATTATTTTAAATAAATGCCGAGATATGAATTATATCTCGGCAAAAGTGATTATAAATTCTCTTCGGCGTATTCAGCTAGTCGGCTGCGAACCACACCATTGAGGTGAATGTTGGCACTTCCTTCAAAGTTTTTAAATCGCTCGACCATATAGGTTAAGCCAGAAGTGACGGGGGTTAGATAGTGAGAATCGATTTGTGCTAGGTTACCTGAGCAGACGATCTTAGTCCCTTCACCACAACGGGTTATGATGGTTTTGATCTGAGAAGCGGTCAGGTTCTGACACTCATCGAGCAAGACGAAGGCATTTTGGATCGAACGTCCGCGCATAAAGTTGATCGATTTGAACTGAATATTGGCTTTGTCGCAGATGTATTTCAATGAGCCTTCAGTGCAGTGATCGTTTTTATGCAATGCTTCTAATGTATCGGTGACGGCCGCAAGCCATGGCATCATTTTCTCTTCTTCACTACCCGGTAAAAAGCCGATCGCTTCACCTATGTCTGGGGTGTTTCGAGTGACGATGATTTTGTCAAAGATGCCTTTTTCTATGGTTTGCTCTAGTGCAGAGGCGAGAGCGAGTAAGGTTTTACCACTACCAGCAGCCCCAGTTAGGATCACCAGATCAATGTCTGGATCGAGTAGGGCATCTAGCGCCATTCCTTGATAGATGTTTTTTGGGGTGATATCCCAAGCGCGTCGATGCATCATTCTTTCACGGCTGAGATCTTTAATCGTGATCGTATCTTGGTCAATCTCCTCTACGCGCCCTGCGAAGTCGCTGTCCTCATCGATCATGTATTGATTGATATAAGTAGGCTCAAAGGGTTCGCGTGCGATGGTGTGATAGGTTCTGCCTGCAAGAGTTTTACTTTCGACATTTTGGACGTTGTTCCAGAACTCTCCTTCAATTTGCTGGAATCCTTTTGTCAGGTATTGCACGTCATCAATGAGCTGATCTGTGCGGTAGTCTTCAACAAACCTAACCCCAGCCCCTTTTGCCCGTAAGCGCATGTTGATGTCTTTGGTGACTAAGATGACTTCGCGCGGTGCACGTTTGTTTTGCAAATAGAGCACACCATTTAAGATGCGGTTGTCACCGGCTTTGTCGGCAAAAGCTTTGACGGTCTCTTGCAGCTCAAAGTCAGCCAGAATGGCAATGTGTCCGGTATTCTCTTTCTCTTTGTTGGTGGGGATGCCTTCGGATATCTCATCTGGAGTGGCATCTTTAAACATCGCTTCTAGTGCACGTATTGCGACACGCGCATCGCGAGCAACATCGCGTTTACTGTCCTTAATTCGGTCAAGCTCTTCAAGAACAGTCATTGGGATAACGACATCGTGTTCCTTAAATGAGTAGATGGCGAGTGGTTCATGAAGAAGAATGTTGGTGTCTAGGACAAAAATTTTCCGGTCTGTATCACCCATAAGCGTCTCCTTGCCAGTTGGCGGCCTGCTTACTCTTCAAGCTTTGCTATGAAGAGGATCTCTGCGGTTGGTTGCAGCGATGTAGCCAGGTAATCAGAGTTCGCTGATGGTTTGACTACAAAAACTGCAAACCCGTGTTGAACGTCATCCTATTTGAATGCATCAGTTGTGCCAGTCAGAAACTTGACGTGAAATGATGCTGCTCATAGATAAGTATAAACAGCTTTTTCAACACGCTCTTTTAGAAGTGCCACTGATTTCTTACACTTTGATGTCACACTCAGCTTGAGTAAAAAATTGTTGGTTTTTGAGGCCTTTGTACGTGACCAATGTCACAGCTTCAAGTAAGATTAGCGACCTTTTTCGGCGTAACGACTGACCTATTTTTCCTCGTCAGTTTCCTTTCAAGTTGCGCAAGAGTTACTAAAATAAATAGACCCATTTTCGAACAAATTTAGATGAGGTAGTCGATTCATGACATTTGCTTTGGGCCAGCGCTGGATCAGCGATACGGAGAGCGATTTAGGTTTAGGAACCGTTGTAGCATTGGATGCTCGTACTGTGACATTAATGTTTGCAGCTTCTGAAGAAAACCGCGTTTACGCTCGAAACGATGCGCCTGTAACCCGAGTGACCTTTAACGCTGGCGATGTGGTTGAAAGTCAGGAAGGGTGGTCTCTTAAAGTTGAGCAAGTTGTCGAAGACCAAGGACTACTAAGCTACATAGGTTCACGTGAAGACAGCGGTGAAGACAGCGGTGAAGACGGTATTGTTCTGCGTGAAATTATGTTGAGCAACCAGATTCGTTTTAACAAGCCACAAGATAAGTTGTACGCGGGTCAAATCGATCGTATGGATAATTTTGTGCTCCGTTATCGTGCATTGGTGAACCAATACGAACAGCACAAGAGCCCAATGCGAGGTCTGTGTGGTATGCGTGCAGGCCTTATCCCTCATCAGTTATACATTGCACACGAAGTGGGTCGTCGTCATGCGCCACGCGTACTTTTGGCGGATGAAGTCGGTCTGGGTAAAACCATTGAAGCTGGTATGATCATTCACCAGCAAGTACTGGCTGGCCGCGCTGAGCGTATTTTGATTGTTGTACCAGAAACGCTGCAACATCAGTGGTTGGTCGAGATGATGCGTCGATTTAACCTGCATTTCTCCATCTTTGATGAAGAGCGCTGCATTGAAGCATTTGCTGACTCAGAAAACCCATTTGATACTCAGCAATATGTACTCTGTTCGCTCGACTTCTTGCGCAAGAGTCGTAAACGTTTTGAACAAGCACTGGAAGGTGAGTGGGATCTGCTGGTTGTCGATGAGGCGCACCACCTAGAGTGGAGCCCAGAGAAGCCAAGTCGCGAATACCAAGTGGTTGAAGGTTTAGCGGAGCGTACGCCAGGTGTTCTATTGTTGACGGCGACACCTGAGCAGCTAGGTCGTGAAAGCCACTTTGCTCGTCTTCGCTTACTGGATTCTGATCGTTTCTTTGACTACCAAGAGTTCATCAAAGAAGAAGAGCAATATGCGCCGGTTGCTGATTCTGTTAGTGCGCTATTCTCTGGTCAAAAGCTGGCAGACGAAGCGAAAAACCAAATTACTGAATTGCTCTCTGAGCAGGATGTGGAGCCACTTTTCCGTATTATCGAAAGTGATAGCGACGAAGAAGCCAAAGCCGCTGCACGCCAAGAACTGATTGATAACCTAATGGATCGTCACGGTACTGGTCGCGTACTTTTCCGTAATACACGTGCTGCAATCAAAGGGTTTCCAACACGTAACGTTCACCTTCTGCCGATGCTTATCCCACAGCAGTACACGACCTCTATGCGTGTGTCGGGCATGATTGGTGGCAAGATGAGTTCGGAAGCTCGTGCGTTAAAGAACCTATACCCAGAAGAGATCTTCCAAGAGTTTGAAGGGGATGATTCAAGCTGGTGGCAATTTGATAGTCGTGTTAACTGGTTACTTGAAAAAATTACCGAAAAGCGCAGTGAGAAAATTTTAGTTATCGCTTCTCGTGCGAGCACTGCACTTCAGTTAGAACAAGCTCTGCGTGAGCGCGAAGGCATTCGAGCTACGGTTTTCCATGAAGGTATGTCGATTCTAGAGCGCGACAAAGCGGCGGCTTATTTTGCCCAGGAAGAGGGCGGTGCTCAGGTACTGATTTGTAGCGAAATTGGCTCTGAAGGTCGTAACTTCCAGTTTGCTAACCAACTGGTGATGTTTGACTTGCCGTTTAATCCGGATTTGCTTGAGCAACGTGTTGGCCGTCTTGACCGTATTGGTCAGAACCGCGATATCGATATTCATGTTCCATACCTACAGGGTACGTCACAGGCCATTTTGGCGCGTTGGTTTGATGAAGGCCTTAACGCTTTTGCAGAAACCTGTCCGACAGGTCGCACGGTTTATGACAAATTCGCAGATCGCCTCATTGAAATGCTTGCGTCAGGCGACACGAGTGATTTAGATGATGTGATTGCTGAATCAGCGGTAATGAACAAAGAGTTAAAAGCTCAGTTAGAACAAGGTCGTGACCGTCTATTAGAAATGCACTCTAATGGTGGTGAAAAGGCGCAAGCAATCGTCGATAAGATTGCAGCAACCGACGGCGATACTAACTTAGTGACTTTCGCTTTGAGCCTGTTTGATACGATTGGTCTCGATCAGGACGACAAAGGTGAAAATGCCTTAGTCGTGACGCCATCAGAGCATATGTTGGTTCCGAGTTATCCAGGTCTGCCTTATGAAGGTGCCACCATCACATTTGACCGTGAAACTGCACTGTCTCGTGAGGATATGAACTTTATCAGTTGGGAACACCCAATGATTCAGGGGGGCATTGACTTACTGATGAGTGAAGGCGTAGGTACGACGGCGGTTTCACTACTGAAAAATAAAGCATTGCCCGTTGGTACAATGCTACTAGAACTGGTTTATAAGGTAGATGCTCAAGCGCCTAAGCGCAGCGGAATCAGTCGTTTTCTGCCAACGACGCCAATTCGCTTAATGCTGGACGGAAAAGGTAATGACCTCTCTTCACAAGTTGAGTTTGAGAGTTTTAACCGTCAACTAAGCCCAGTGGGTCGTCATATCGCAACTAAGCTGGTTTCATCGGTACAGGCACAAGTACATCAGATGATTGAAGCCGGCGATAAGCTAGTGGTAGAAAAAGTCGACGCCATTCGCAGCCAAGCTCAGCAAGAGATGCAAGCGAGCCTCAATGCAGAATTAGAGCGCTTACAAGCATTGAAAGCGGTGAACCCAAATATTCGTGATGAAGAACTTGAAGCGATTGAAGAGCAGATTAAGTTACTCACTGGCTATATTGGCCAAGCTCAGTACCAACTAGACTCGTTACGCATGATTGTGGTCTCTCACAACTAATTGGCGTCCTTTAATTGATAAACCCAGCTCTGAGCTGGGTTTTTGTCGGGTATCATTTATGGCAATGACAGAATACAACCCACCACGTGAACCTTGGGTTGAAATCGTGTTTGAAGACGAGCACATCTTAGCGGTGAATAAGCCGTCTGGTTTGCTTTCTGTTCCGGGGCGAGCAGCAGAACATTATGACAGTATGTGGTCTCGCTTGATGGAAAACTACCCTGATGTTCAGGTGGTTCATCGCTTGGATATGGACACATCCGGTCTGATGGTTTTCGCAAAGCATAAACATGCTGAAAGGGCGTTAAAGAAGCAGTTTCAGTATCGACTGACGCACAAAGTCTATTATGCGCGAGTCTGGGGGCATGTCGAGCAACAAGAAGGAGTGCTCGATTTCCCATTGATTTGTGACTGGCCGAATAGACCGCGACAGAAGGTTTGCTATCAAGATGGTAAACCATCGAAAACCATTTTCCAGGTGGTGAAACGAGAAGAGAAAACCACCATCGTTAGATTGCTACCTGTGACAGGTCGCTCTCATCAGTTGCGCGTTCACATGCAAGCTTTAGGACACCCAATTGTCGGAGATGAATTTTATGCGGAGCAAGAGGCGTATGAATACTCAAATCGCCTAGAGTTGCATGCGGCGGAGCTCAGTTTTTATCATCCGCGCAGTGAATGGCTGCGTAGTATTTTTGTACCATGTGACTTCTATCTTGAAGCAGAAGAGATGATCTTTGATTATTTTGATCCTGTGCGAAAATTACCAGACTACAAAACGCTGCCACACCAATAACTGTATATAAGGCAGCAACAAGGAGGTTATATGTCGCTGCCAACTGTTGTTTTTCTTGATCGAGCAACCATCCCTACGCAAATTGAATTGCCATCTCTTCCATTTCCGCATCACTGGATTGAGTACGATTTCACCACTCCAGCGTTGGTGGTTGAACGTGCTCACCAAGCAGAAGTGATCATTACGAACAAAGTAGTGCTAGATAGCAATATCTTGAGTCAACTAACTAACCTTAAATTGGTCGCTATCTCGGCTACTGGATTTAACAATGTTGATATCGACTATTGTCAGCAACATGGTATCGCTGTGACCAATGTGCAGGGGTATGCCACTCAGTCTGTACCAGAGCACGTGATTGCGATGATGTTTGCGCTTAAACGCAATTTGAAAGGCTATCACAATGATATAGCGGCAGGAGAGTGGCAACGTAATAAGCAGTTCTGTTTCTTTACTCATCCCATTAGCGATACAGCTGGCTCAACGATGGGGGTGATTGGCAGTGGAGCATTAGGGCAAGCGACAGCAGCTGTGGCTAAAGCGTTGGGGATGCATGTTGTCTTTGCGGAGCGCAAAGGGATTTCTCCGTGTCGAGAAGGTTATCTGCCGTTCGAACAAGTACTCGCACAAGCCGATGTGTTAACCCTACATTGCCCGTTAAGCGAAGAGACACGTCATCTTATCGGTCGCAATGAACTGGCTGCGATGAAATCATCCAGTATCGTTATCAACACTGGTCGAGGTGGTTTGGTCGATGAAGAGGCGCTGGTGGATGCCCTAAAACAAGGTGTCATTCGTGGTGCGGGCGTCGATGTCTTTACCGATGAGCCAGCGGATGAATCCAACTCACTTATTGCCAATATGCACTTGCCAAACTTATTACTCACGCCACATGTTGCTTGGGGGAGTGATTCCTCCATCCAGAGCTTGGTGGATATTTTAATGGATAACATTGCCGCCTTTATCGCAGGGCGAGAGAAGAACCGAGTCGTGTAATGTTGATGAGTAGATGAATCATCGTGTATTCCATATTTACTACTTATGTTTTGTGATGCATATCTATTGGTGAGGTATTTTCCGGCGTTACCTATAGACGCTTTGGATGAAATGTAAGACATTGTTAAAACTAAGGTTATTTATTCAAACGTCAGGAAAAACAAAGCATGGAAAACAATCAAATTACAAACCCTGTACAGTTTAATGGTCGAGGAGGCGAGTTTTTTGGCATCTGGATTGTCAATATCTTGCTCTCTATCATCACACTAGGTATCTACTCCGCTTGGGCGAAAGTTCGTACCAAGCGTTACTTTTATGGTAATACTTCGATTGCCGGAGACAACTTCGAATACCACGCCACGCCAATGCAAATTCTCAAAGGGCGTATAGTGGCTTTGGTTATTGTGTTGTTGTGGTATGTGTCTAACAGTATCGCGCCGATGATCAGCATGGTGTTGCTATTAGTCTTTTACGCAGCTTTACCGTGGTTACTATGGAGCAATGCGTGTTTTGACGCGGCGATGACCAGCTACCGTAATGTGCGCTTTTCATTTACCGCAACGCTAAAGGACGCATATTTATCGCTACTTGGGCGTGGCCTAAGTGCTTTGCTGGTGGCGATGATCTATTTCTCTATCGTGGTTGCTATTGCCTCCCTGTCGGTGATGGCGACGGTGATTTTAGGCGCAAGCTCATTGATCTTATTGGCCGTACTTTACGGCTGGGTGATCGCGGGCGTACAGAAGTTCTTTGCTAATGGCTATCAATACGGCGATTGGAAGTTCAGTGCTGAGTTGACCAACGGCTTCTTTATCAAAACCTACCTGAAAGCATTATTGATTGGTGTGCTTGCTTCTGCACTATTGGGCTTTGTTATGCTCGGTTCGGTATTTAGTGGGATGGACTTCCATGCACTGCAAAACGGTAACTTTAGCTCGTTGGAAGATGGTTCTCAGATGAGCGTGTTCATATTTGGCTACTTGGTTCTGTTTGCGTTGTCTATCGCGTTAAGCGCTTACACCACGGTTTGTATTCGCAACCATGTATTTGGTCAGCTTTGTGCGAGCCACGAGCAGACACCTGAAAACCAATACCAATTCAACTCCAGCTTAACGGTCTTTGGCTATGTGTGGCTGGTGGTGTCGAACTTCTTACTGCAAGTTATCACGCTAGGTATTGCGCGCCCTTGGGTCATGGTTAGAACTACACGTTATTTGGCGGACAATACTGAAGTGATTGGTGATATGGCGCTGTTAGCAGCGATAGACCTAGATTCTGATGTGAAATCTGCGATTACAGATGAAGTCGCACAAGCGTTCGACATCGGTATTGGTATCGGTTAATGCGGATTCAAGGAACCGCCTTTCCGCCTCGTAGCTCAGTTCGTTATGAGGCGGAGCTGGACGTCAGCCAAGCCAATTTCTTAAGCCTTCGTGTAGGCGGCGATATCATCAGCTGTCAGCAACAGGAAGTAGAAATCAGCGTGCCTGTTGGCAATTTGCCGATTCGGTTTGCTTTCCCTGATGGCTGGGTCTTTGTTGTGGAGCGCAGCGTAGAAGTTAGCGCGTGGCTCAAGCGTAACCGAAAGTCAGGATTGGTGGATAAAATTGAATCCAACGTGATGGCTTGGCTCGTTGCGATAGTAGTGTGTCTTGGTGTGTTGCTCGGAGGTTATTTTTACGCGTTGCCTTGGGTCAGCGAGAAAGTGGCACAGTTGCTGCCAGATTCGGTCTCGGTGAGCTTGGGTAACAAGATTCTGGAAACCTTTGATAACAACTGGCAAGAGAGCGAGTTACCCTTAGAGCAGCAAGAAGCGATTCGACAGCGTGTTACCCAGCATTTGCAGCAACTGGATCCATTGCCGTATCCGGTCGAAATCATTTTTCGTTCATCAGACATTGGTGCCAATGCGTTTGCTCTGCCGGGTGGGAAAGTAATTTTGCTCGACCAACTGGTTGAGCTCGCCGCGAATGAGCTGCAACTGGACAGCATTATCCTGCACGAGATTGGTCATGTTCATCATCGTCACATGGTGGAGAAGTTGGTTCGTTCGAGTATTTTGTCGGTTGGGGTAGTGCTTTTGACCGGTGAGAGTTCAGGTATTGTTGATAATCTTGCAGGTGTTGGCGTGTTCCTCTTGTCTAACGGGTATTCGAGGCAGGCGGAGAGTGAAGCCGACCACTTTGCGAAGCAAGCAATGGTGAAGATATACGGCAGCAGTGAGCAGATGGCGGAAATGTTTGAGTTGTTCGAGCAGCAATACTCACTTGATGTCCCGGAGTGGCTTAACTCTCATCCAGATTTCGAGCAGCGCATCCAAGCTGCTCGGGATTAATATTCAAGTCAAAAGAAACAAAAGGCAGCGAATCCGCTGCCTTTTGTTTTATTCAGTCACTGCTATTACAGCGCTGCAATTGTTGCTTTTTGCTCTTCTAGCTTACTTAATGTCTCTTTGTAGCCTTCTAGTTTCTCACGCTCTTTCGCAACAACAGCTTCCGGTGCTTTAGCAACGAAGCCTTCGTTACCTAGCTTACCGTCAAGACGTTTGATTTCGCCTTGAGTCTTCTTGATTTCACCATCGAGACGAGCAAGTTCCGCATCTTTGTCGATAAGACCAGCCATTGGGATCATCAGTTCAGACTTAGCAACGAGTGCTGTTGCACACGCTGGAGTTTCTTCACCTGACTCAAGAACACGCACTGACTCAAGTTTCGCTAAAGAAACTAGAACTTGTTTGTTTGCTTCTAGTCGAGCTGCATCTTTTTCGTTTGCCGCTTTTAGCATAACTTCAAGCGGTTTACCTGGATTGATGTCGTACTCAGCACGTAGGTTACGAATGCTGGTGATGAATGACTTAACCCACTCGATGTCATCAAGAGCTTCTTGGTTGAAGTTTGCTTCATCAAACTGAGGAAGCGCTTGAAGCATAATGGTTTCACCTTCAACGCCGTCGACAAGAGGCTTGATGCTCTGCCAAATAGTCTCGGTGATGTAAGGAATCACTGGGTGTGCTAGGCGAAGCGTCTTCTCTAGAACTGTGATTAGCGTGCGACGTGTACCACGTTGCTGAGCTTCATTTCCTTTCCATAGAACAGGTTTGGTTAGCTCTAGGTACCAGTCACAGAATTGGTTCCAGATGAACTCATAAATTGTGTTCGCTGCCATGTCTAGACGGTAGTTATCTAGGTGGGCGTTGAACTCTTGCGCTGCAAGCTCAAACTGAGATTCGATCCACTTGTCTGCAAGAGAGTATTCAACTTCACCAGCACCAAAGCCACAATCTTGCTCTTCTGTGTTCATGAGTACGTAACGGCTCGCGTTCCATAGCTTGTTACAGAAGTTACGGTAACCTTCTAGACGTTTCATATCCCAGTTGATGTCACGACCAGTAGAAGCCATCGCCGCGAGAGTGAAACGCAGTGCGTCAGTACCGTATGGTTCGATACCGTTCTCAAATGTCTTACGTGTGTTCTTCTCGATCTTCGCTGCAAGTTGAGGCTGCATCATGTTGCCAGTGCGCTTCTCAACAAGAGACTCTAGGTCGATGCCGTCGATCATATCGATAGGGTCAAGAACGTTGCCTTTAGACTTAGACATTTTGTCGCCGTTTTCGTCACGGATTAGACCAGTAACGTAAACTGTTTTGAATGGTACTTGTGGTTTACCATTCTCATCTTTACAGAAGTGCATCGTCATCATGATCATACGAGCAACCCAGAAGAAGATGATGTCAAAACCCGTAACCAATACATCTGAAGGGTGGAATGTCTTCAGGTCGTCAGTGTTTTCTGGCCAACCTTGAGTACCAAACGTCCATAGTGCAGAAGAGAACCAAGTATCCAGTACGTCGTCGTCTTGGCGTAGAACCACGACTGGCGCTAAGTTGTTGTTAGCACGAACTTCTTCTTCAGAGCGACCTACGTATACATTACCGTCATTGTCGTACCATGCTGGAATGCGGTGACCCCACCATAGCTGACGTGAGATACACCAGTCTTGAATGTCACGCATCCAAGAGAAGTACATGTTTTCGTATTGCTTAGGAACGAATTGGATTTCGCCATCTTCAACCGCTTTTGTTGCCGTTTCAGCTAGAGGTGCTGTGCGAACGTACCATTGGTCTGTCAGCATTGGTTCGATAACCACACCGCCACGGTCACCGTAAGGAACCGTTAGGTCGTGATCTTTCACTTCCTCAAGCAGACCCAGTTCGTCAAACTCAGCAACGATAGCCTTACGCGCAGCGAAACGCTCCATGCCACGGTATTTTTCTGGGATATCTGTAGAGTAAGCATCGCTTGCTTCACCGTTTGTCGTGAAGACTTCAGCCGCATCACGGATATCAGCGTTGAAAGTTAGGATGTTGATCATTGGTAGCTGGTGACGCTTACCTACTTCATAGTCGTTGAAGTCGTGAGCTGGTGTGATCTTCACACAGCCAGTACCTTTTTCCATATCCGCATGTTCATCGCCTACGATAGGGATGCGACGATCAACGATTGGAAGGATGATCTCTTTACCGATAAGATCTTTGTAACGAGGATCTTCTGGGTTAACTGCAACACCAGTATCACCAAGCATTGTTTCAGGACGAGTTGTCGCAACAACAATGTAGTCTTTGCCTTCGGCAGTTTTGACGCCGTCCGCTAGTGGGTAGCGGAAGTGCCACATATGGCCTTTTTTGTCTTTGTTTTCTACTTCTAGATCAGAGATCGCAGTGTGTAGCTTTGGATCCCAGTTAACGAGACGCTTACCGCGGTAGATTAGATCTTCTTCGTATAGACGAACGAAAACTTCTTGAACGGCATTTGATAGACCGTCATCCATTGTGAAACGTTCACGATCCCAGTCTACAGATGCACCAAGACGACGGAGCTGTTTAGTGATCGTACCGCCAGATTCACCTTTCCATTCCCAGATTTTGTCGATGAAAGCATCACGGCCATAGTCGTGTTTTGTTTTGCCTTCTTCAGCAGCAATCTTACGCTCCACAACCATTTGAGTCGCGATACCAGCATGGTCAGTACCTACCTGCCAAAGGGTATTTTTACCCTTCATACGTTCAGCACGGATAAGTGTATCCATGATAGTGTCTTGGAACGCGTGGCCCATATGTAGGCTACCAGTGACGTTCGGTGGCGGGATCATGATGCTGTAAGCTTCTTTAGTCGTGTCACCGTGTGGCTTGAAGTAGCCTTTCTCTTCCCAAGCTTGATATAAAGCCTGTTCAATTGAAGTTGGGTTGTATGTCTTTTCCATAATCGCCTTTTTTCTCGTCATATTTGGGCTGATCGCTGTGTTAACTGCACTCGCAAACCCTAATCAAATACTTAATGTATATTCATAGGGACTTACTCACTGTTGCCTTGCTTTTCGCCCAACTATTTAGAGAAAATCTTATCTGGTTGATGGTAAATCTTAGTCAATCATTATAAGTGAACTCTCTAGAGTGGAGAGCTTAACTATAAGGATTGACCGTTAGTTGTGTTTGATTTCGATCGTTTGTAGCTGATAACCAGCTTGGCGGTAGATTTTATATCTTTCTCGCGCCAGTTGCTTGGCTTTTTCCTCGCAAGGGACGAAGTCTACCACCTCAGCAAACTTGTTCGCAAAGGTTGTCTCATTTTCAGCCAAATTTATTACTAATTGTCTGTTCCATGAAGGCTTGACCCCCTGATAGCCAATCTCGATATTGGTTGCATATCGCGGGCCTTCACCGACTAGATTATGAGCCATAAATTCGCTGCTATCGACTTGCCAAAATCGTTCTGCTAACTGTTCTGCATGTGATTTATTATTGCAGTTAAGGTAGACCTTTGCTCCTTGCTTAGCAAAGTGACGAGTAAGAAACAGAATGTACTCTTCGAATCCATCAGGGGTAGCCTGATGAGATTGTTCAGCAATGAGATAAAATGTAGCGTTCGCCATGTTCTGATCCTTTTGCACACAAAGGCAGAAAATAAAAAAGGGCCTGTCGGCCCTTTTAAAGATGTTGAGGTTTATTCCTCTGTCTCTTGGCCACTGCGATTAAGCAGGAATTGGACAAGCATCGAGACTGGGCGGCCCGTTGAGCCTTTTGCCGCACCTGACTTCCACGCAGTACCTGCGATATCAATGTGCGCCCAGTGGTACTTCTTCGCGAATTTAGACAAGAAGCAACCCGCAGTAATCGTGCCACCAGGGCGACCACCGATGTTTGCCATATCCGCAAATGGGCTCTTCAATTGCTCATGGTATTCATCAGCCATTGGTAGACGCCATGCACGGTCACTTGCTTGCTCAGAAGCGTTGACTAGCTCGTGAGAAAGAGGGTTATGGTTTGAGATAACACCGCTGATATGGTGACCTAACGCAATCACACAAGCACCGGTTAGAGTTGCAACGTCAACGACACAATCTGGCTCAAAACGTTCAACGTAAGTCAGCGCATCACAAAGAACGAGTCGACCTTCCGCATCGGTGTTTAGCACTTCAACCGTTTGACCGGACATCGTTGTTAGGATGTCACCTGGACGGTATGCATTGCTGCCTGGCATGTTTTCACAACCAGCTAAAACGCCGATAACGTTGATTGGCAGGTTCAGTTTCGCCAATGCCTTCATGGTACCGAATACTGAAGCCGCACCACACATGTCGTACTTCATTTCGTCCATGCCTTCGCCTGGCTTAAGTGAGATACCGCCAGAATCGAAAGTTAGACCTTTACCGACAAGAACGATTGGTTTTGCTTCTGGATCTGGGTTGCCCTTGTATTCCATGATCGACATCATAGATTCATTTTTAGAGCCACGGCCTACTGCTAGGTATGAAGTCATACCCAGTTTTTCCATCTCTTGCTCGCCAATGATTTTAGTCGTAACGCTTTCGTAATCGTCTGCTAGGCGACGTGCTTGCGAAGCTAGGTATGCAGGGTTAGCGATATTGGGTGGCATGTTGCCAAGATCTTTCGACGCTTTAACACCAGAGGCAATCGCTAGACCATGTGCGATCGCTTTTTCACCTAGGTTGAGTTCGCGGCGTGTAGGTACGTTGAATACCAGTTTACGCAGAGGGCGACGTGTTTCTGGTTTGACACTCTTGAATTGATCGAAGGTGTAAAGACCATCTTTCGTTGCTTCTACCGCTTGACGTACTTTCCAGTATGTATCGCGGCCTTTAACGTGCAGTTCCGTCAGGAAGCAGACGGCTTCCATCGAACCCGTCTCGTTAAGTGTGTTGATGGTTTTTTGAATGATCTCTTTGTACTGACGTTCGCCAAGCTCACGTTCTTTACCACAACCAACGAGTAGTACGCGCTCTGATAGCACGCCTGGTACTTGATGAAGTAGGAGCATTTGCCCCGGTTTTCCTTCCAGATCACCACGGCGAAGTAGTGAACTGATATAGCCATCGCTGATTTTATCTAGCTGCTCAGCAACTGGAGAAAGGCGACGTGGCTCGAACACGCCCACAACGATACACGCGCTGCGCTGCTTCTCTGGACTGCCACTTTTTACACTGAACTCCATGCGTACTCCTACATCCTGAAGACAAATAGAACTAAATGTTAGATAATGCCATCTTACTTGTTGATTCCTTACTCGGAACTATCCTTAAATAAGCGCATTAACAGTTAGCCAAAAAATTTAAAAATAAAAGGTTCAACGGGAAATTATAGTGATTCAATTAAAAAAACAAGTTTTGTATAGGTAATTTCAGCGTGATTATTGTTAGATATTTGATCCGCGAGACACTCAAAAGCCAATTAGCGATATTTTTCATCCTGTTTTTAGTGTTCCTCAGCCAAAAACTGATTAAGGTTTTGGCTGATGCTTCGGATGGGGATATCCCCGCGAGTTTGGTCATGCATTATGTTGCTTTGAGCATGCCGTCGATGGGCCTACTGATGTTACCTCTGAGCCTGTTCTTAGGTATTTTGCTGACTTTCGGTCGCTTATATGCGGAAAGTGAAATTACGGTTATGAATGCTACTGGCATTGGTAACAAATTCTTGATCCGTGCGGCTCTGTACCTTGCTGTCATTACCGGAGTTATTGCTGGTTTTAACTCATTTGTCTTTTCACCCTACAGCCAAGACAAATTGGTTCAGCTTCAAGAAGAAGTTGAAGCGGAAAACAGCGTCGATCTGCTTAAAAAAGGTCACTTCCAAGGCACGCCTGACGGTTCATCGGTGGTTTTCATCGATGATATTGATGGCAAACAACTTAAGCATGTTTTTGTCGCGCAGATGAGACCGCGTGACTCTATATTGCCGAGTGTTTCATTCTCGCAATCAGGTGAAGTGAAAGAGCTAAGCGATGGGCGTCAGGTTATTCGCATGTATGATGGTACTCGCTATGAAGGTGTGCCAACGCGAGTGGATTACATGGTGACGAAATTTGATCAATACGAAGGTCTGATTGGTCAACGAGATGTCAAACGTAAAGGGCGAGATTGGGAAGCGATCCCAACGCTAGAATTGATTCAAAATCCAGAACCGAGAGCGCAAGCAGAATTACAGTGGCGTATTTCTCTCGTGGTTTGTATCCCATTACTGACCATGTTGGTCGTACCTCTATCGGCGGTTAACCCTCGTCAGGGTCGTTTTGCCAAAATGGGACCAGCGATATTAATTTATTTAGCGTACTTCCTTTCGATTAGTGCGACCAAATCTGCGCTTGAAGATGGATCTATTCCAGCATTTATTGGTATGTGGCCAATCAATGCTGCACTACTGTTAACTGCAATCGGCATCAACTCGATGGACAGCATTCCTGTTCGCCGCTTTAAAGATAAATTAAGACAAAGAAAGAAGGCAGCGTAAGTCGTGTTTAAAATTCTCGATCTCTATATCGGCAAAACCATCATTGCCACGACCTCTCTAGTGCTGGCTACGTTTGTTGGCCTGTCTGCCATCATCAAATATGTTGAACAGCTGCGTAAAGTTGGCGAAGGTTCTTACGATCTTATTCAAGCACTGTTTTTTGTGCTGTTAAGTATTCCTCGTGATATTGAAATGTTCTTCCCAATGGCGGCACTGTTAGGGGCTCTAATTGGGTTAGGGATGCTGGCTTCAAGCTCAGAACTTGTGGTGATGCAGGCCGCGGGTTTTTCTAAACTTAATATCGGTATGTCCGTGCTTAAAACGGCAGTGCCTCTAATGGTATTGGTGACATTGCTCGGTCAGTGGGGCGCCCCTCAGGCTCAAAAAATGGCACGTGATTTACGAGCTTTTTCTACATCTGGTGGTGCGATCTTATCGGTGCGAACGGGGGTGTGGGCGCGTGATGCCAACGATTTTATCTTTATTGGTAAAGTCGAAGACGACAAAATCTATGGCATGAACATGTGGCGTTTTGATGCAAACAAGCGTCTCGAAAGTGTCGTCCATGCTGCGACGGTAGAGTATGTTTCTGATAATACTTGGACCATGAAGGATGTTGAGCTGACTGAGATGGTGGATGAAGTAGAAATTTCGAAGCAAAGCCTGCCTGAGTACAGTTGGACGACCTCGCTAGCCCCAGATAAGTTAGCGGTTGTAACGGTAAAACCAGAAGAGCTTTCTTTGGGCGGACTTTATGATTATGTCAGTTATCTCAAGGCATCGGAGCAAGACCCTTCA
Organism: Vibrio sp. M250220; assembly: GCF_036533795.1. Lineage (NCBI taxonomy): Bacteria > Pseudomonadati > Pseudomonadota > Gammaproteobacteria > Vibrionales > Vibrionaceae > Vibrio > Vibrio sp. M250220. The sequence continues at coordinate 111,501 of NZ_JATABI010000012.1, forward strand.
CGCTATGAGCTAGCGTTTTGGCGCAAGGTCACTCAGCCGTTTTCTATTGCGGTGATGATGCTGATGGCGCTCTCTTTTATCTTTGGTCCTTTGCGTAGTGTGACTATGGGTGCTCGGATTCTTTCGGGCGTTATTGCCGGATTCACTTTCTATATTTCGAGTGAGTTCTTTGGTCCTCTTAGCTTGGTTTACAACATTCCCCCAGTATTTGGTGCGGTCATGCCAAGCGTGGTATTCCTGACCATCGCATTGATGTTATTGCGTCGAAAACTGTAGTGCGAAACATATTAATAAAGGCAGCCAACTGGCTGCCTTTTTCATACCTAAAGAAGTTTCTTTAATCGATACAGCTCTTCAAGAGCTTGTCTTGGGGTGAGATCGTCTGGATCGATGTTCGCAAGCGCTTGCTCAACTTCGCTTGGCTCTGGGATCAAGCTCAGTTGATTGGCGATGTCGACAGCAGGAGATTGGCTTGGTTTTTCACCGTTGAGGCTGAGTTGTTCGAGCTGAGTGAGTTTCGTGTGAGCATTTTTAATTACGCTCTTCGGTACGCCAGCAAGTCCAGCAACGGCAAGACCATATGACTTACTTGCTGCCCCTTCTTGCACAGCATGCATAAATGCAATGCTGTCACCGTGTTCTACGGCGTCAAGGTGGACGTTCGCCAGATGTGGAATTTGATTCGGCAACTCAGTCAGTTCAAAGTAGTGCGTGGCAAACAAGGTCATTGAACCTAGCTGTTTTGCTAGCCACTCTGCACTGGCCCAAGCCAGAGATAGACCATCGTATGTACTGGTGCCTCGACCAATTTCATCCATCAACACTAGGCTGTTTGCGGTTGCATTGTGAAGAATATTGGCGGTTTCTGTCATTTCAACCATAAAAGTCGATCGTCCTGAAGCCAAATCATCAGATGCACCAATGCGGGTAAAAATACGGTCGATTGAGCCAATTTGTGCAGATTCAGCCGGTACGTAAGAGCCGATATGAGCCAGTAAAGCAATCAAAGCGGTTTGGCGCATATACGTGGATTTACCCCCCATGTTAGGGCCTGTAATAATCAGCATCTTGCGCTTTGAGTTGAGCTCAATCGGGTTGGCGATGAAAGGTTCATCCATTACTTGTTCAACGACAGGGTGACGACCATTCTGAATCTGAATACCCGCCTCTTTTGTTAAGTTAGGGCGGCAATAATCTAAGCTGTCGGCTCGTTCGGCAAGGTTCTGAAGAACGTCAATTTGCGATACTGCTGAGGCGAGATTCTGCATCTGTTCTAGATGAGGTAGCAATAGGTCAAATAACTCTTCCCAAAGTTGTTTCTCGACCGCGAGTGCTTTTGATTTCGAGTTTAAAACCTTGTCTTCATGCTCTTTTAGTTCAGGGATGATGTAGCGCTCGGCATTCTTTAACGTTTGGCGGCGCACATAATGGGGTGGCACAAGGTGACTTTGCCCGCGGCTGACTTGGATGAAGAAACCATGAACATTGTTGTAACCCACCTTTAGGCTGTCAATGCCGTGGCGTTCGCGTTCCTCTTGTTCGAGTTGATCAAGAAACTCGGTTGCACCATCAGCGAGTTTTCGCCATTCGTCGAGTTCCTCGTTGTAGCCAGTCGCAATAACACCACCATCACGAATAACAACGGGTGGATTCTCTTTAATTGCACGTTCGAGCAAGTCACAAACATCGTCCATTGGTGCGGCAAATTGTGCCAGCTTAACCAAATAAGGGTTGGCTAGGCTGCCCATGTTTTCTGCTAACTCTGGTAACTGCTGCATGGCAAATCGGAGACGAGCCATGTCACGAGGTCGTGCACTGCGTAACGCAAGTCGTCCTAAGATACGCTCAATATCCCCGATTTGTTTGAGAACAGGATGGAGTTCAGAATAGACAGCCTGCTCTTTGAGCTCCGTGATAGCGTTGAGACGTTGGTTGAGTGTCTCGATGTCTCGCATTGGCTGGTGTAACCAGCGCTTGAGCATGCGACTGCCCATGGCTGTCGCGGTATGGTCGAGCACTCCCGACAATGTATTGTCTGTACCACCGGCAAGGTTATGGGTGATCTCTAGATTGCGACGTGTCGCTGCATCGAGGATGACTGAGTGATCTTGACGATCAAACGTTAAAGAGCGGATATGTGGCAGTGCGGTACGTTGGGTATCTTTTACGTACTGGATAAGACAGCCCGCAGCACACAAGCCGAGTTTGGCGTGTTCAACACCAAAGCCAACCAGATCTTTGGTACCAAACTGTTGGTTGAGCTGTTGCTTTGCCGTGTCGAGCTCAAACTCCCACACAGGGCGACGGCGGTTACCATTACGGCCGTTCATCAACTGAACAGGTTCAAAGTCCTCGGGGAATAGTAGCTCACGGGGTGCGGTACGTTGCAGCTCTGCGGCCATGGCTTCTTCGGTTTCTGGCTCCATTAACTGGAAGCGTCCAGAGGTAACGTCAAGTGTTGCGTATCCGAATTTACCGTTGTGATGGTAGATGGCAGCGATTAGATTATCTAAACGCTCAGAAAGCAGAGCCTCGTCAGTCACTGTACCCGGAGTGACAATACGCACCACGGCGCGTTCGACGGGACCTTTGCTTGTTGCGGGATCGCCAATCTGTTCACAAATAGCGACGGATTCACCAAGCTGAACGAGTTTTGCTAAGTACCCTTCGACAGCATGAAAGGGCACACCAGCCATAGGAATAGGCTCACCAGCGGATGCTCCACGCTTAGTCAGCGATATGTCTAATAGCTGAGATGCGCGCTTGGCATCATCGTAGAAGAGTTCATAGAAGTCTCCCATTCGATAAAACAGCAAAATATCTGGGTTCTCAGCTTTGAGCTTGAGATATTGCTGCATCATAGGTGTGTGTTTTTGTTCAGCTTTCACGGGCAACGTCTTTCGTTTATTTCTATTGCGGCTTAGGATACGTGAATAGCCATTCTGCGAAAAGATGCAATAGAGGGATTTAGACATGGAATCACAGCAAATTCTGTCACTAAAGTTGGGTGAGCAACTTAACCAACGTGGTTTTGTTCTCACGACAGCAGAATCTTGTACCGGTGGAGCTGTCTCCGCGGCGATTACCGACATAGCCGGAAGTTCAGGTTGGTTTGACCGTGCTTTTATCACCTATAGTAACGAAGCCAAAATGGAGATGCTTGGGGTAAAGGAACAAACACTTGAATCCCATGGCGCTGTCAGTGAACAGACGGTTGAAGAAATGGTAAAAGGTGCGCTGGCCAATTCGAATGCCAACATTGGCGTATCGATCAGTGGTATTGCTGGGCCAGGAGGGGCGACAGAAGGTAAGCCTGTCGGTACAGTCTGTATTGGCTGGGCAGACAAAAGTGGCTGGTTGAAAGTGACGACCTATTACTTTGCTGGCAACCGTTCTCAAGTGCGTCAACAGGCTGTCGAAGTGGCTTTGAAAGTACTGTACGAACAGTTGGAAAGTGACAGCTAATGATTGCTGGAATAATTTAAAGTGATTAAAAATCAGATGGATATCATCAAATTTCAAAAAAAATCCCCACAGCTATGGACACTGTATGAATCAACAGTATAATGGCTTTCATTGATTGCTTAGCAAAAAAGCTGAGCGGAAGAATTTGATTGATATTCATCAGCATTAGATGAGTCATTTGGAGAAAGTGATGGACGAGAACAAACAGAAGGCGCTCGCCGCTGCGCTAGGTCAAATCGAAAAGCAATTCGGTAAAGGTTCGATTATGCGCCTTGGTGACAACCGTGCAATGGACGTAGAAACAATTTCTACTGGCTCACTTTCTTTAGATATCGCTCTTGGTGCTGGTGGTCTGCCTATGGGTCGTATCGTAGAAATCTACGGTCCGGAATCTTCTGGTAAAACAACACTAACTCTTGAGCTAATCGCTGCTGCACAACGTGAAGGTAAAACTTGTGCGTTTATTGATGCGGAGCATGCGCTCGATCCTGTATATGCGAAAAAACTCGGCGTAGATATCGATGCTCTACTTGTTTCTCAGCCTGATACGGGCGAACAAGCACTAGAAATCTGTGATGCGCTAGCGCGTTCAGGTGCTATCGACGTAATGGTAGTGGACTCGGTTGCAGCACTAACACCTAAAGCTGAAATTGAAGGCGAAATGGGTGACAGCCACATGGGTCTACAAGCACGTATGCTTTCTCAAGCAATGCGTAAGCTAACAGGTAACCTAAAGCAGTCTAACTGTATGTGTGTTTTCATCAACCAAATCCGCATGAAGATTGGTGTGATGTTTGGTAACCCTGAGACGACTACTGGCGGTAACGCACTTAAGTTCTACGCTTCTGTACGTCTTGATATTCGCCGTACTGGTTCAATCAAAGAAGGTGACGAAGTTGTCGGTAACGAAACTCGCATTAAAGTGGTTAAGAACAAGATTGCTGCACCATTTAAACAAGCTGAGACGCAAATTCTATACGGTCAAGGCTTCAACCGTGAAGGTGAGCTAATTGATCTAGGTGTGAAGCATAAGCTGATTGAAAAAGCGGGTGCTTGGTACAGCTACAATGGCGACAAGATTGGTCAAGGTAAGGCAAACGCAGGTAAATTCCTACGTGAAAACCCTCAAGCCGCGAAAGAAATTGATACTAAGCTACGTGAAATGCTGCTTTTACCGGCAGAAGAACAGCCTGTTGAAGCTGAATTAGGCCAGATGCCAGAGCAAGAAGAATTTTAATTCTGTTTAAGTGAAATCAAAGCCCTGCGAATGCGGGGCTTTGTTATATCTAGAATTTGAAAATAAGTAAGTTATGTTTCAAAGAAAACCACCCACATTATCGAGTAAAGAAGCGGCTATGCAGTTGCTAAGCCGCCGTGATCATGGTGAGTATGAGCTTTATCAAAAACTGAGCTTAAAAGGCTATGAGGATGAAGCGATTCAAGAGGCCATCAACTTTTGCCTCGATCACAATTATCTTGATGATTTGCGTTATGCCAAAAGTCAGATACGCCAGCATGTTTATAAAGGACATGGCGAAAGAAGGATTCGCCAAGAGTTAAATCAAAAGCGTGTCGCCGAGGCTACGATAGAAAAAGCGATGGAGCAAGAGCCTCAAGATTGGTTTGAATTGGCAAAAGGTGCAGCAGAGAAGAAATTTAAAGGGATTAAAGCCAAAGACGCAAAAGAGTACGCCAAACAAGTCCGATTCCTGCAATATCGTGGTTATAGTTTTGAACAAATTAGCTATGCTTTAAATCATGAGGCGTAAGAAATTTTTTCTAATTCGAGTTCCGGTAAGAATGCCTATCCATAATGTAGCCACTATTGTTCCAGACATACTGAGCCGCTTTTTCACGCGCAATAACACCGTCTCTGAGAATGAACGTTTAAGGCAACCAGACTGCTTTTTCTACTGCTTATTAAAGCCCTATAACTTCCGATAACCGACTGTCAGGTTGTGAGAGTGCTATTGCTCTCGAGGGCTCCCGTTCCTACAGAATAAAGAGCAAAACAGCTTGCTTGATGTAGGAATGCTCCTGAATGCACTGTATCGAATTGACAACATCGTAGCCTACATTTAACCATACGCTTTAAAGGGGAATTGGCCATATTTAGCAAAGGAGTGATGTATGCCGCAACCATGCTATTTAAAGATTATTGGCAAGAACCAAGGTTTCATTACCCACAAAGTAGGTACAGCTGACTCTATCGGGATAGTTTTGTTGAGAATCATCTCGACGAAATTATGGTTCAAAGTGTCAAACACGTTGTTATAACTCCGACAGATATCCAAAGTGGGAAACCTAACAGTAAACGTATTCACGGTGCACTTAAAGTTACATGCGAAATAAACAGTGCTCTGCCATTACTTTATAATGCACTTTGTCAAGGTGAAACATTAGAAACCGTATCTCTTGATTGGTATCGAATGTCCGTAATAGGTAGGCAAGAAAAGTTCTTCAATACAACTCTTACCAATGCTCGATTAAGTAAAATTCAGTTGTTTTTACCTGATTCTAGGGAAACCAAAGCGAAAAGAATTCATCAGCTAGTCAATATATTCTTTAATTATCGAAAAATAGAGTGGACGCATTTGGTGGCAAACACACATGGTTTAGACGATTGGCGAAAACCTGTAGAGGGTTAGATTATGATAAACATTACTGAATGTGAGATAGACTCAGATCGCTTATCCGTCGAAGGAGTAGACACTTTACAGCAGATAATCGATAAAATAGATAATGCAAACCTACTTACAAAAGTCATGGGTGTTATTCCTTTTATAGATATATTTCTGAAAGGGAAACCTCACGAAAAGCTTACGAATATAGCGGCATACGACTGGAAAGAGTTTTCTAGAGTGATGCGGTCTATCCACGCGGTTGAACGCAAAGTAATAGCTAAGTTAGCGTTTGATCAAGCTTTAGAAAGCACAGGAAAAGAACATGAATTTTGGAAGTGCGTTTACAACGCTATGTAGTCTAACGTTTATTTTAATTTGTCCACTAGTTCATGCGACATTGGAGGTTGAACAGCAAATAATTTCAACTGAATCCAAAAATGCCTACAAGATTTTTTTGCAAAAAGTGGATGAATGTTCTGATAAAAAAACTCGAAATATCAATCCATACCCAATTAGCTCTTGGCTAATATCACTACCAAGAAAAAAACAGATATCTACGCTTTCATATCTACATCACTTGGCACAATATAATTGTTCAGCAAAAGAGCAAGCTATCTTAGTTGATTCATTACAAAGAAATAATGAAAAGAAAGTGATTTCAATAATGACAGAAAAAGGTTGGTTAGACGCTCCAGTTTTGAAATATGAAGCTGAGTTCACAGAGAGTGATAAGAGGTCACTACAAATATTAATTGATAAAAACTACCTCCCATTTAACGGGGTTGAGCTTGATTCAATAATTAGAAAGCTAAGACCTGAAATTGATAAAAAATGAAATGTACTAACTCGCCCTGATTAAATCAACACCTCATAGATAGGCTTATGTAGCACTACTCATGAAAGCGAGCTGTGTCTGTAGCTCGTTTCTCATACGTGTTTAATTGTTCAGATATGTTTTACTGTATTCACTTAATAATCAACCGCTGGTTTCATTTCAGACCAGCCCATTACATGTGTTTGTACTATAGATGCGTTAGCCGTGTTATTGGGCTAAAGAAACGACTAAAGACACAAAAAAGTACGCTAAGTAAGTCCGATACCTGCAATTCGTGGTTATAGTTTTGAATAAATTAGCAATGCTCTTAACTCAAAGGATGAGGACAAATCACGAACTAACACCTTAATCTGCGGATTTGTCGCGATTTATCGAATCAGGAGCCTCTTTTCTGCGAGAAAACTAGTCGTAGCGTGAACCATGATCTACAATAGCGCAAAAATTTCACTCGACTATTTTTCAGGAAGAGCTGCATGTACATGAGCACTGATGAGGTTCGTAACGCGTTCCTTAAGTTCTTTGAAAGCAAAGGACACCAAATCGTAGACAGTTCATCGTTGGTTCCACATAACGATCCAACCCTGCTATTCACAAACGCAGGTATGAACCAATTCAAAGATTGCTTCTTAGGCGCAGAAAAGCGTGCCTACACACGAGCAACTACGGCTCAGCGTTGTGTACGTGCGGGTGGTAAACACAACGACCTTGAAAATGTGGGTTTTACAGCTCGTCACCATACTTTCTTTGAAATGCTAGGTAACTTCAGCTTTGGTGATTACTTCAAAGAAGATGCGATTGCGTTTGCATGGGAATTCCTCACTGAGACATTAAAACTGCCTACTGATCGTCTACTGGTAACGGTTTACGAAACAGATGACGAAGCATTCGAAATTTGGAACAAGAAAGTAGGTGTTCCCGCTGATCGTATTATCCGTATCGGCGATAAAGAAGGCGGTAAGCAGTACGAGTCTGATAACTTCTGGACTATGGGTGACACAGGTCCTTGTGGTCCATGTACTGAAATTTTCTACGATCATGGTGAGCACATCTGGGGTGGCCGTCCAGGTACACCTGAAGAAGATGGTGACCGTTTCATCGAGATCTGGAACAACGTATTTATGCAGTTCAACCGTCATGCTGACGGCACGATGGAGCCGCTACCAAAGCCTTCGGTAGACACGGGCATGGGTATCGAGCGTATCTCTGCAATCATGCAAGGCGTCCACTCAAACTACGAAATCGACGTATTCCAAAAACTAATCAAAGCAGCCGCTCAAACCATCGGTTATGAAGATTTGTCTAACCAGTCTCTACGCGTGATTGCTGACCATATCCGTTCTTGTTCATTCTTGATCGTTGATGGTGTCATGCCTTCGAATGAAGGGCGTGGTTATGTCTTGCGTCGTATCATCCGTCGTGCAGTTCGTCACGGTAACAAACTTGGTGCGAAAGGCGTATTCTTCCACAAACTGGTAGGTGTTCTTGCTGAAGTCATGGGCAGTGCTGGTGAAGAGTTGAAGAAACAACAAGCGGTTGTGGAAAAAGTTCTACGTATCGAAGAAGAGAACTTCGGTCGCACGCTAGAGCGTGGTATGGCGATTCTGAATGAAGCGTTAGATAACCTAGAAGGCAAAGTGCTAGACGGTGAAACCGTATTCAAACTTTACGATACTTACGGTTTCCCTGCTGACCTGACAAACGACGTTGCGCGTGAGCGTGATTTCGCTATCGATGAAGAAGGCTTCGAGAAAGCGATGGAAGAGCAGCGTCAGCGTGCTCGCGAAGCCGGTCAGTTCGGTACAGACTACAACGCAACCATCAAAACGGAAGCAGAAACAGAGTTTTGTGGCTACGCTGGTACTCAAGGTGAAAGCACAGTAGTAGAAATTTTTGTTGAAGGCGAAGCGGCTGATACTTTGTCTGCGGGTGACAAAGCCATCATCGTTCTTGGTGAGACTCCGTTCTATGCTGAATCAGGTGGTCAATGTGGTGATGCTGGTCTTGTGAAGACGGAATCGGGTCTATTCAAAGTTGAAGACACACAAAAACTCGGTAATGCGATTGCTCATCATGGGGTCATGGCTGAAGGCGTCCTAGCTAAGGGTGACCAAGTTGAAGCGGTTGTCGATGCAGAGCGTCGTGCAGCGATCTCACTAAACCACTCGGCAACGCACTTACTGCATGCAGCACTAAGACAAGTTCTTGGCGAGCACGTAACGCAGAAAGGTTCTCTCGTTAAGCCTGAAAACCTACGTTTTGACTTCTCTCATCTTGAAGGGGTAACGGGGGCTGAACTTAAAGAAGTTGAGCGTCTAGTCAATGCGCAAGTTCGTCGCAACCACGTTATCGAAACCAATGTCATGGACATCGAATCAGCGAAGCAGAAAGGTGCGATGGCACTCTTCGGCGAGAAGTACGATGATGAAGTTCGCGTGCTATCGATGGGCGAGTTCTCTACTGAGCTTTGTGGTGGTATCCACGCATCGAACACCGGTGATATCGGTCTATTCAAGATCATTTCAGAAGGTGGTATCGCAGCTGGTATTCGTCGTATTGAAGCGGTAACCGGTGAAGCAGCACTTGACGCAATTGAAGCACAACAAGCTAAGTATGAAGAGAAACTGGCTGAATCTGCTTCTAAAGCGAAAACGCTAGAGAAGGAAATCCAGAAGCTGAAAGACAAGATGGCTGCAGCAGAAAGTGCAAACATCATGGGTAAAGCTCAGGAAATTAATGGCGTTAAAGTACTTATTGCTGCAATGGAAGGTGCTGATAGCAAGAACCTACGTACTATGGTTGATGACATCAAAAACCAAATGGGTAGTGGTGTTGTGATGCTTGCAAACATCAGTGATGGCAAGGTTGGTCTAATTGCGGGCGTAACTAAAGATCTGATCGGCAAAGTGAAAGCCGGAGACCTTGTTAAGATGGTTGCAGAACAAGTTGGTGGTAAAGGCGGTGGTCGTCCAGATATGGCTCAAGCGGGCGGTACTGACGTATCTGCGCTACCAAAAGCGATCGAAAGTGTTCAGCCTTGGCTAGAAGAACGCCTATAGACATCGAATATTAAATGATAACGCTCAATCAGTTCTTTGATTGAGCATATTTTTTTTGAGCTAACCAAGTGGTTTAATTAGTCGTCTAAAAGACGGTTAAATAGGCCACTTGGTTTTTGTTATAACTACTGCAAACAATATTCAACATATTGAATGTGGTCCGAATGAGACTTTGGTCTTGGGAAGGTGAAGACTGGTGAAAAAGCCCCTTATCGTGCAAAAGTTTGGTGGAACATCTGTAGGTTCCGTAGAAAGAATTCATACAGTAGCCAAACACATCATTAAGGCGAAAAATGATGGTAATCAAGTTGTCGTAGTTGTCTCTGCGATGTCTGGTGAAACAAACAGACTAATGGATTTGGCTAAACAAGTAGACAGTGTACCTACTGCTCGAGAACTTGATGTTTTGCTCTCTGCTGGTGAACAAGTGTCCATGGCACTACTGGCAATGACTTTAAATAAATTAGGTCATTCCGCTCGTTCACTTACCGGAGCACAAGCGAACATTGTGACGGACAATCAACACAATGACGCGACGATTAAACATATTGACACTAGCGCGATAGATGAACTGTTAGCGCAAGACCAAATTGTCATAGTGGCAGGTTTTCAAGGTATCAATGAAAATGGGGATATCACTACCCTGGGAAGGGGCGGTTCTGATACCAGTGCTGTTACTCTCGCAGGTGCGTTGAGTGCAGATGAGTGCCAGATATTTACCGATGTTGATGGTATTTACACTTGCGATCCTAGAGTCGTTTCTTCGGCGAAGAAACTGGATGTCATTGATTTTCCTTCGATGGAAGAGATGGCTCGTAAAGGCGCAAAAGTGCTTCATTTACCATCGGTTCAATACGCTTGGCGTAACAGTGTACCATTGCGAGTGCTGTCGACGTTTGACACTAACAACGGCAGCTTAGTCAAAGGGGAGCAGTGTTTGGCCTCGGTATGTGGCGTCGCTATTCAACGTGATATGTGTCTGATCAAGATTGAGAAAGATGCGCTTTGCGGTTTAAAAACACAGTGCCAGATGATAGGTGTGACGATTTGGAATGTGATCGAGCATGCAGAATGGGTAGGTGTAGTGATAAAACACGATGCTTATGCAAAACTGGAACTGGTTTTCAACGACAAAATCCGTAATAGTGAATCGGTAAGCTTATTGACCGCAGTAGGCCTTCATGTCGAAGGACTGGTTGAAAGGTCATACGCTTTGCTCTCAGAACAGGGGATCGATATTGAGCATTATGCGGTAAACCCACAATCGCTGATGCTAGTGTTGCAACCCGAATGTGTCGACAAAGCGGCGAACATACTGCATGATGCTTACATTACGTCTTCACAGGCACTCGATTGCCAACAAAAACATGCCTTTTTAGGTTAGATGCGAACCACAATAGAGTTTACGAAAATATCACTTTTGTTGGATAATAGCTTTGTAGCAAGATAAATCAGAGATTACTCAAGGAGCACAGAATGCTAATTTTAACTCGCCGCGTTGGCGAAACTCTAATGATCGGTGATGAAGTCACAGTAACTGTACTGGGTGTTAAAGGTAACCAAGTACGTATCGGCGTAAATGCACCGAAAGAAGTGTCTGTTCACCGTGAAGAAATCTACATGCGCATTCAGGCAGAAAAAGGTAATGGTAACGTTGCATCTGGCAACTACTAATTACACAAATAGGCTGACGATTTGTCAGCTTTTTTGTAATGTGAAGGCACCTATTTACAGTAAAAAGAGCGAATTAGCACCGCTTTGATTAAATAGCCAACGGTTGGATGTTTTTTTGCTAATTTTGCCAAGAAAGTGTTTGACATATTTTTGGTAAATCGTAATATGTGCCTCCGCAAGACGGTGAGGTGGCCGAGAGGCTGAAGGCGCTCCCCTGCTAAGGGAGTATACGGTTTGTAGCCGTATCGAGGGTTCGAATCCCTCCTTCACCGCCATTCTTGCTTCTTCTTTCTAAGAAGAATTGTTCTTCGGAACAGCTTTAAAACAAACTTTCTTTAGCAAGAAAGCATAGCGCGTCCTTAGCTCAGCTGGATAGAGTACCTGGCTACGAACCAGGCGGTCGGAGGTTCGAATCCTCCAGGACGCGCCATAATTTCCTTACCAGGGAATAAAACGGTGAGGTGGCCGAGAGGCTGAAGGCGCTCCCCTGCTAAGGGAGTATACGGTTTGTAGCCGTATCGAGGGTTCGAATCCCTCCCTCACCGCCATTAATTGGCTTATGGCCAATTTTTTGTTTTAAAGCCCCGTTGTTTCAAAGATCTAGTGTGATGTACTTCACAACTCTCGTTTTCGAGAACATTGCGCGTCCTTAGCTCAGCTGGATAGAGTACCTGGCTACGAACCAGGCGGTCGGAGGTTCGAATCCTCCAGGACGCGCCATTCTTTAGGGTTACCTTCATATAGAAGAGATCCTGATATTGACGAAGTTCGATATCGAAACTTGCGCGTCCTTAGCTCAGCTGGATAGAGTACCTGGCTACGAACCAGGCGGTCGGAGGTTCGAATCCTCCAGGACGCGCCACTCTTTAGGCCACTCTTTAGGGTTACTTCCATAATGAAGAAATCCAGATATCGATAAATATCGATATCGAAACTGCGCGTCCTTAGCTCAGCTGGATAGAGTACCTGGCTACGAACCAGGCGGTCGGAGGTTCGAATCCTCCAGGACGCGCCACATTATAAGCCCTGCTAGAAATAGCAGGGCTTTTTTATTAACACCTCTGCAGCATTTTTTATTAACACCTCTGCAGCATTTTTTATTAACACCTCTGCAGCATTTTTTAAACACCAGTAATTCAACTAGTTGTTTCTACAGAGATTTTTCCATTTCTTTTGCCCACATCTCAGTAACATATGATGTTTTGTCATAAGGTTATAAAACACACAGTTATTTATGCTCATTTGGCTAAATATTGCAGATTTATGTGATTTGTGTGACGAATAATTCCCTAGATCTGTGCTTTATCGTCAATAGCTTCTTAAACAAAATTGACAAAGTTTAACCAATCGAGATAATCCTAGGCCTCTTGTCAGGATTTTACTGTATGTTCTGGCAACAAGAACACTGGCATCATGCCGGTATACGTTAGTGTTTATCTATCGTCATGAAGATGATTTTCGAGAGGCCTAATGTTGTTGTCAGGATGACAAAGAAAGGATGCAAAAATGGATAATATTGGAAGCCTGCTAGTAGACGCTGCAACCCTAATGCTTACAGGGATGGTTGTAGTGTTTATATTCCTCACTATTCTTGTCTATCTCGTTCGGTTGATGTCTAAACTTTTGCCAGAAGAAGTTCCAGAGCCGATCGCTGTACCAAATCAAAATAACAAAGTTCAATTACCATCTTCTGCTGTGAGTCCGAAGGTTGTTGCGGCAATTTCCGCAGCGGTACATCAGTACCGTACTTCGGTGGCTAAATAGCATTTGATAGGATTAAAAGGAGTTAATGAGCATGTCTAAACCACTAGCTTTAACAGATGTGGTCCTTCGTGACGCCCATCAGTCGCTATTCGCGACGCGTATGCGCCTAGAGGATATGTTACCTATTGCGGAAGAGCTCGATAAGGTCGGTTATTGGTCTCTAGAAACATGGGGCGGTGCTACGTTTGATGCGTGCATTCGATTCCTGGGCGAAGACCCTTGGGAGCGTTTACGTGCATTAAAGAAAGCAATGCCTAACACACCAATGCAAATGCTACTGCGTGGCCAAAACTTATTGGGTTACCGTCACTACGCTGATGATGTAGTAGAAAAGTTTGTTGAGCGTGCCCATACCAATGGTATGGATGTGTTCCGCATTTTTGATGCGATGAACGACGTGCGAAACTTTGAAAAAGCCGTTAAAGCGACGGTTGATGTTGGTGCTCATGCACAGGGTACACTCTCTTACACGACCAGTCCGGTCCACAATACCGAGACTTGGGTAGACCTTGCTAAGCGTCTAGAAGATCTCGGTTGCCATTCGCTTTGTATCAAGGATATGTCGGGACTTCTGAAGCCGTACGAAGCGGAAGATCTTATTACACGTATCAAAGCATCGTGTGATGTGCCGCTTGCTTTACATTGCCACGCGACCACGGGTCTTTCGACTGCCACAGCAGTGAAAGCTGTCGAAGCTGGTATCGATATTCTTGATACGGCTATTTCGTCAATGAGCTGTACTTATGGCCATACGCCAACTGAAACAGTTGTGGCTATGCTTCAGGGCACTGAACGTGACACTAACCTTAAGCTTGATCAGATCGAACCAATCGCGGCGTATTTCCGCGAAGTACGTAAAAAGTACGCCAAGTTCGAAGGTCAACTGAAAGGCGTCGACTCTCGTATCCTTATTGCTCAAGTTCCAGGCGGCATGCTGACCAATATGGAAAGCCAGCTCAAAGAGCAAGGTGCAGCGGATCGTATTGATGAAGTGTTAGAAGAGATCCCACGTGTTCGTCAAGATCTTGGCTACATTCCTCTTGTTACTCCTACTTCACAGATCGTAGGTACCCAAGCGGTGATCAACGTTCTGACCGGAGAGCGTTACAAGAGTATCACCAAGGAAACGGCTGGAGTCCTAAAAGGTGAGTACGGCGCGGCACCTGCTGAGATTAATGCAGAGCTTCAGGCGAAAGTGCTTGATGGTGGTGAAGCGATTACTTGTCGTCCTGCTGATTTGCTTGAAGCTGAAATGGAAACTTTGACCGATGATCTCTTAGCCAAGGCTAAGGCGGAAGGTATTTCGCTAGCAGAAGATACGGTCGATGATGTTCTGACTTATGCATTATTCCCACAAGTCGGACTTAAGTTCCTTAAAAACCGTCACAACCCAGAAGCGTTTGAACCAGCACCGGGTAAAGAAGAGCCAACACCAGTTGTGGCTCAACCAGCTCAAGGTGGTATTGAAACTTACAGCGTGAAGGTTGATGGACAGGTTTATGATGTTGAAGTTGGTCCACAAGGTCAGCTGACATCAGTAACTCCTGCTCAATCGGGTGCTAATACTCAAGCTGTGGCTCCTGCGGCACCAGCGGGCAATTCAGAAACAGTACCGGCTCCACTAGCGGGTAACATCTTCAAGGTTAACGTTCAGAGCGGTGCTCAGGTTGCAGAAGGTGATGTGTTATTGATTCTTGAAGCAATGAAGATGGAGACAGAAATCCGTGCTGCCCGTGGTGGCATCGTCCAAGATCTGCATGTCAAAGAAGGTGATTCTGTGACTGTTGGTGCTCCACTACTTAGTCTGGCGTAAGGGAGTCTCATGGAAGGATTAATGACTCTTTGGTCAGAAACAGGGATCGCTCACTTTGAATTTGGCCAGATCTGCATGATCTTGGTCGGGTGTGTACTGCTGTTTTTGGCCATTCGCAAAGGCTTTGAGCCGCTACTACTTTTGCCAATAGGTTTTGGTGCCATCTTAGCGAACATCCCTAACGCAGGGTTTACGGAAGAGGGCGGATTGCTCTACTACGTCTACTATGTAGGTATAGAGTCGGGTATTTTCCCACTACTTATCTTCATGGGCGTTGGCGCGATGACCGATTTCGGTGCTCTTATCGCAAACCCTAAGACGTTATGGTTAGGTGCGGCAGCTCAGTTTGGTATCTTTGCAACACTATTTGGTGCGATCCTGCTTAACTATGTGCCGGGTATGGAATTTAGCATGCCTGATGCTGCTTCGATTGCGATCATTGGTGGCGCAGATGGCCCGACGGCTATTTTCTTAGCAAGTCAGCTCTCTCCAGATCTGCTGGGTGCGATTGCCGTTGCAGCATATAGCTATATGGCATTGGTTCCTATCATTCAACCGCCTATTATGAAGGCGCTGACGACACCGGAAGAGCGTAAAATCCAAATGGCTCAACTTCGCCATGTTGGAAAAGGTGAGAAGATTCTATTCCCACTGGCTGTTCTGCTAATGACGATCTTGTTCCTACCATCAGCAACACCGCTGGTCGGTATGTTCTGCCTTGGCAACTTGATGCGTGAAGCTGGTGTTGTAGACCGTCTATCTAAGACTGCACAAAATGAACTCATCAATATTGTGACTATCTTCTTGGGTCTAGGCGTCGGTTCTAAGCTGCAAGCCGAAGAGTTTCTTAATGTTGAAACGCTTGGCATTCTGGCGTTAGGGGCTGTGGCTTTTAGTATCGGTACTGCGGGTGGTGTCTTGATGGCGAAATTACTCAACAAGCTGTCTAAAGAAAATATCAACCCATTGATCGGTGCTGCCGGTGTTTCTGCTGTACCAATGGCAGCGCGTGTTGTAAACAAGGTCGGTTTAGAGGCAAACTCACAAAACTTCTTATTAATGCACGCAATGGGACCTAACGTAGCTGGTGTCCTTGGCTCGGCGGTAGCTGCCGGTATTTTGCTTGCCTTGGTTGGCTAAGCGTGAATTACGGTTAGTAATTGGTCAAATTGAGAGTAAGTGGTTAACTTGCTAGCAATAAATGGTATATATTCAAAGGGATGCTTTCGCATCCCTTTTTTATGTCGATAGGGAAATGAAGAAATGGAAAACAAACAAATCGCAATCTCACAATTTGGTGATCCAGACGTTCTCGTTATTCAAACTTCACCAATTCCAGAACCTAAAGCGGGTGAAGTACTGGTTAAGGTCCATTTCTCTGGTGTTAATCCTATTGATGTAAAAACGCGGGCAGGTTTAGGCTGGGCAGCTTCTCAGAATAAAGATAACCTGCCTTGGGTACCCGGCTATGATATCTCCGGTGAAATTATCACGCTTGGAGAAGGTGTCGAGCGTTTTGCTGTTGGCGACAATGTTGCAGGCTTTATTGGTTTCCCTCTCGCAGGGGGCGGTTATAGCCAATTTGTTTGTGTACCTGAAACCGCGTTAAGTCTTGTGCCAAATTCTATCACGCTTGAAGCGGCAGCTGCTCTTCCACTGGCAGGCCAAACAGCGGTACAGGCCTTGGATAAGGCTGGGGTGAAAGAAGGCCAGCGTGTTCTGATTCTCGCTGGTGCGGGTGGCGTGGGTCACATTGCGATTCAGGTTGCCGTTGCGGCTAAGGCAGAAGTCTTTACTACTTGTAGCGAAGCGAATTTGGATTATATGGCAACTCTAGGTGCTCATGCGATCAACTACCAGTTTGCTCCTGTTTCCGAGCGAGTCGAAGAAGCGGATGTGCTTATCGATTTGGTTGGTGGTGATGTCGCTCTTGATGCACTTAAATGCTTAAAAGATGGTGCGAAAGTGGTAACGGTTCCCACTCTTTCCGCAGAGTTGATTTGTGAGAAAGCGAAACTTCTAGGCTTTGAAGCAACGGGAATGCTTGTTGATCCAAACCCAGAGCAACTTGATGCGCTTCTCTACATGGTGAGTGTTGGTTTAGTCAAGACTGAGATTCATCAGGTGTATCCCTTCGAACAGGTTGCTGAAGCACATAAACAGATTGAAACCGGTCACACAAGAGGCAAGGTCTTGCTTGATATGCAATGTTAGAAGCGTTTAACAGCGCATTCGAATCTTTCGCACTTTGGTTTTCAGACTCGGCACTGTGGGTACTCTTTCTAAGTGGTTTCCTCAGTGCCACTTTATTGCCTGGAGGTTCAGAGGCCGGGCTGATCGCTACCTTGAGCTTAAACCAATACCCGACCTTTTATATTATTGCCGTTGCTACGTTAGGTAATACTCTTGGTGGTTTAACGAATTTTTGGCTTGGATTATGGCTACCAAACCGAACTCAGAACGAAAAACATGGTCATAAAGCCTTATTATGGCTAAATAAATACGGCTATTGGTCGCTTCTTTTTAGCTGGTTGCCAGTGATTGGTGATCCGTTGTGCTTAGCTGCGGGTTGGCTACGGATGCGTTTTTGGCCTTGCTTTTGGTTGATATTGATTGGTAAAGCACTCCGTTACATTCTACTTGCTGCAGTTTTTTTCGGTTTTTTCTAAGGGGATGTCATGAGAAAGATTTGGCTTGGTGCTATTTCTCTTGTTGCACTATATGGTTGCAGTTCTAGCAACCTTTCTTCTGTACCTTTCTTTTCCTCCTTACCTGAAGGTGTCACTCTTATTGAAGAAGTGGATGCTGAGCCAGGTAAGGCAATGATCCCATATTCAAAGTATCAGTTAGAAAATGGGCTGACAGTGATATTGTCTCCGGATCATTCAGATCCACTTGTCCATGTTGATGTTACCTACCACGTAGGTTCAGCTCGTGAGGAGGTAGGCAAGTCAGGTTTTGCTCATTTCTTTGAACATATGATGTTTCAGGGCAGTGAGAATGTTGGCGATCAAGAACATTTTAAGATCATCACCGAGGCGGGTGGTTCTCTGAATGGAACGACCAATCGGGATCGCACGAATTATTTTGAAACGGTGCCTTCAAATCAACTTGAGAAAATGTTGTGGCTTGAATCTGACCGTATGGGTTTTTTGCTTGATGCAGTCTCACAACACAAGTTTGAAATTCAGCGTGATACAGTGAAGAACGAGCGCGCGCAAAACTATGACAACCGTCCGTATGGCTTGATGTGGGAGAAAATGGGCGAAGCGATGTACCCAGAGGGACATCCATATTCTTGGCAGACGATAGGCTATGTCGAAGATCTTGACCGTGTTGATGTTAATGATCTCAAAGCGTTTTTCCTGAGATGGTATGGCCCCAACAATGCAGTCCTAACCATTGGTGGTGATCTCGATGTTGATCAAACCTTAGAGTGGGTAAGTAAGTACTTTGGATCGATTCCATCAGGGCCAGCGGTAGAGCAGGCACCTAAACAGCCAGCCAAGCTAACTGAAGATCGTTATGTCACGTTAGAAGACCGCATTCAGCAACCGATGCTCATTCTTGGGTGGCCGACAACTTACAATGGTGCTGAGGGGCAGGCTTCCTTAAACGCCCTTGCTAACGTATTGGGTAATGGTGCGAATAGTTTGCTGTATCAAAAGTTGGTTAAAACTCAGAAAGCCGTTGATGCAGGGGCTTTCCAAGATTGCGCAGAGTTAGCCTGTAATTTTTACGTTTATGCAATGGCACCTTCGGGGGAAAACAGCGCTCTGAAACCTTTGTATCAGGAGTTGATGCAAACCCTAGGTGAGTTTGAAGCGAAAGGGATAGATAACAACCGATTAGATCAAATTACCGGAATGGCTGAGTCTCAGTCGGTTTTCGCATTGCAAAGTGTGCGAGGCAAAGTATCGCAGCTTGCTTCTAATGAAACTTTCTTCAATACCCCAGACCGAATTCAGACTCAGTTAGCGCAAATTCGTGCGGTCACCCCAGAGTCGGTGATGGACGCCTATAAAAATTATGTTAACGGTCACCCTAAAGTTGCTTTAAGTGTGGTACCTAAAGGTAAGACGGAACTTGCTGCTGCGCCTGCAACGTTCAACACGCCACAAAGAACGTTGCCTGAATACCAAAAGGTCACTGACGACCAACTCGCGTATCGTCGTGCACAGGACAACTTTGATCGTTCTGTGATGCCTCAAGTCGCTGAAAGTGTTAAGGCACAAATGCCGAAATTTTACCGCCTCTATTTTGACAATGGTGCTGAACTGTTGGGTACGGTGAGCGCTGAAACGCCGACTGTACAGCTAGAAATTAGTTTTCCTGCTGGAGAGCGTTATGTCAAAAAAGGCAAAGAAGGGTTGGCGAACTTAACTGCGGCTATGATGGAAGAGGCGACACTGGACTCGACTCTTGAACAGTTACAGGCGCGGTTGGATAAGCTAGGGAGTACGCTTAACGTAGAAGCGGGAAATTACACGACCAGTATTTCAGTCTCTAGTTTAGAGAAAAACCTACCTCAGACACTTAAAATTGTCGAAGAGGTACTGTTTAAGCCAGCATTCCGTGAGCAAGATTTTGAGCGCATCAAAAAGCAAATGCTAGAAGGTACCGTCTACCAGCACCAACAAACAAGTTGGTTGGCCTCTCAAGCAACCCGCCAGGTACTTTTTGACGGGACGGTATATCAGCGCTCCAATGATGGTACGCAAGCGTCACTGGAAGCATTAACCTTGGATGACGTCAAAGCGTTCTACAAACAACATTACACTCCCCAGGGAGCACAAATAGTTGTTGTTGGAGACATCAATAGGAAACAGATCAAACAGCAGTTAGCCTTTATTGATTCTTGGCAGGGAGAAGTTGCCCCACTGCTAAGACCGCAACTTGTTAAGGAAAATCAGCAGAAAAAGCTTTATTTAGTGGATAAGCCAGGAGCACCACAAAGTGTGGTACGCTTGGTGCGTCAAGGTCTACCGTTTGATGCAACGGGGGAAGTGTACCTAACCCAATTGGCTAACTTTAACTTAGCTGGGAACTTCAACAGTAGAATCAATCAGAATCTCCGTGAAGATAAAGGTTACACCTATGGCGCTAGCGGTTATCTTGCATCGAATCGAGAAGTGGGTGCGATTGTGTTCTCAACACAGGTTCGTGCTGACGCAACTGTTCCATCGATCATTGAGCTTGAAAAAGAGTTAAAGGCATACAGTCAGAATGGAATGACTGATGATGAGATGAAATTTTTACGCTTAGCGGTCGGTCAACAAGATGCACTAAAGTATGAAACGCCTTCACAGAAAGCCGGACTGCTTAGTAGTATTCTTGCGTACAGTCTTGATGAAGACTACCTCAAGCAACGCAATGAGATCGTTGAAACGGTAGATAAGCAGACTTTAGACGAGTTGGCGAAGAAGTGGTTTACACCAGATGATTACCAAATCATTGTCGTCGGTGATGCCAAAACCCTGAAGCCACAATTAGAAAGTTTGCAGATTCCGATAGAAGAGCTTGAAATCATCCGTTAGAGTACACATAACATAGTGCATAGCTAGAGGGTGACATGGGTCACCCTTTATGAATTTGTTTAGCCAGTTTGGTAGAACTACCAAACCTTAGATATAAGCGAACCTCATTTTGACTGAATTTGCTGCGCGACTTGAGCGAGTTGCACAAAACCCAGAAGTATTTAAGAGTTTTGGACGTGGTGTGGAGCGTGAAACGCTGCGCTATCACCAAGATGGTCATCTTGCAACAACGCCACATCCTGAAGGACTCGGTTCCGCTTATGCGAATAGCTGGATTACCACCGATTTCTCCGAGTCATTGCTGGAATTTATTACGCCGGTATCGAATGACATATCAACCCTGATTGCACAGTTAGAGGACATCCACCACTTTACTCAGACTAAGCTGGGCGAAGAAAAAATGTGGCCGCTTTCTATGCCGTGTTATGTCGGTAGTGAAGATGATATCAACCTAGCTCAATATGGTGTTTCTAACTCTGGGAAAATGAAAACGCTTTACCGCGAAGGTTTAAAGCGTCGCTATGGCAGCTTGATGCAAATTATCTCAGGTGTGCATTTCAACTTCTCTTTCCCTGAGAGTTTTTGGCAGCAATTGTTAGGTGACCAGAACGAAGAGCAGCGTCAGTCGAGTAAGTCAGACGCTTACTTTGGTTTGATTCGCAATTATTACCGTTTTGGCTGGTTAATCCCTTACTTCTTTGGTGCATCGCCAGCGTTATGTTCGTCGTTTGTTCAGGGCAGAGACAGCAAATTACCGTTTGAAAGCATTGGTGGGTCGCTTTATCTGCCGTATTCCACCTCGCTGAGAATGAGTGATTTGGGCTATACCAACAGTGCTCAAAGCTCTCTAAAAATAGGTTTTAATAGCCTCGAAGAGTATTTAGATGGTTTGAATACCGCGATTCGCACTCCTTCGAATGAGTTTGCTGAGATCGGGGTAAAAGTGGATGGCGAGTACCTTCAGCTCAATAGCAATGTACTTCAAATTGAAAATGAGCTGTACGCGCCAATTCGACCAAAACGAGTCGCTAAGTCTGGCGAAAAACCATCAGAAGCGCTGGCTCGTGGTGGCGTAGAGTATATTGAGGTCAGATCGTTAGATGTGAATCCTTACAGCTCAATCGGTATCAATGAGGATCAAGTACGATTCTTAGATATGTTCTTAACGTGGGCAGCACTGACTGAGTCTGAGCCCATGGATTACTGTGAACAAGCGTGCTGGCGTGACAACTGGAATCGAGTCATCATCGAAGGTCGTAAGCCAGGTCTCGAACTGCAAATTGGCTGTAGGGGTGAAGTCCTTACATTACAAGACTGGGCAAAACGTGTATTTGTGGAATTAGTCCAGATCGCAGAAAAAATGGATGAGGCGATGGGTGGTGAAGCATACCAAGCGGTTTGCTACAAGCTACTTTCGTGGATAGATAACCCTGAGAACACCATATCGGGCAAGTTACTCGAAGATACTAAGCGCTTTGGCGGGTTGGGTAAAATTGGATGTGAGTTGGGTAAGCAATATCGCAATGACCACTTAAACCGCAGCTACAGAACGTACAGTGAAGCGGATATGGAAAGTGAAGTGGTTCGTTCTGTTCAGGCTCAACTTGACGTTGAAGCATCTGATGAATTGAGTTTCGAGCAGTATCTTGAAGAGTACTTCTCTTATTTAAAGTCTTAAGGTCGCATTGTGATAAGGAAGCTTTCACTCCTCCTTAGTGTGTCCTTAGTTGGCGGGTGTGCGACATCCCCGCCTAAAGATCAGTCGAACCTTTGCGAGATTTTTCGAGAAAAGCCAGGCTGGTATGACGACGCTATTGATATGCAAAAGGAGTGGGGAACTCCGATTCAAGTTTCAATGGCGATTGTCAAACAAGAGAGTAGCTTTCGTCATGATGCTCGCCCGCCTAAAGACTATTTGCTTGGTTTTATACCGTGGGGACGAGTCAGTAGCGCTTATGGTTACGCTCAGGCGCAGGATCCTGCCTGGGAAGATTTCCAAAAGTCGACCGATCATGGCGGCTCTCGGACAGACTTCTCAGATTCACTCATGTTTATAGGTTGGTACACGAGTGAAACTCAGAAACAACTCGGCATCTCCAAGTGGGATGCTTACAACCAATATTTAGCCTATCATGAAGGTCGCGGCGGCTATAAACGGAAAAGTTATCAGTCGAAACCGTCACTAATTCGCGTGGCTCGAAAAGTCGAGCAGCAGGCAAAGGATTATGGTTGGCAACTTAAACAGTGCCGACAGGAATTAGAAAACAATAGAAGCTGGTTCTTTTAGTACCAGAGAAGTAGAAATGGAGAAGGACAATGCCGTTATTAGATAGTTTTACCGTTGATCACACCCGAATGCATGCACCAGCAGTTCGTGTTGCGAAAACAATGACCACCCCAAAGGGTGACACCATTACGGTATTCGACCTGCGTTTTACCGCACCAAATAAAGACATCTTATCTGAAAAAGGAATTCACACTCTCGAACACCTTTACGCAGGATTTATGCGCAATCATCTTAACGGTGAAAGTGTCGAGATTATCGATATCTCACCTATGGGTTGTCGTACCGGCTTCTACATGAGTCTAATCGGCTCTCCACAAGAGCAGCAAGTTGCCGACGCGTGGTTAGCTGCGATGAAAGATGTGCTAAAAGTTGAAAGTCAGAATAAGATCCCTGAACTCAATGAGTATCAGTGTGGTACTGCGGCGATGCATTCTCTGGATGAGGCGAAACAGATTGCAGAAGCAATTCTAGCTGCTGGTATCTCAGTAAACAAAAACGATGAGTTGGCGTTACCAGAAGCGATGCTAAAAGAGCTCAAAGTAGACTGAACAGTTTGAAATGAAAAAGGAAGGCAACAGCCTTCCTTTTTACTATCTTTAAAACGTTAATTTGCTTTCGGCAGCACCACAACTTGTGTTTTTGCCCAGATATCATGAAATCCTCGTTTTTGTGGATCTAATGGAACCGTAAAATTAGCGAGACCAAAACCCGAAGTACCAATACGGATTAGTGCCTGTGTGACTGAAACAGGTTTTCCGTCTATGCTACGCAAGTGCAGTTTCCATGCACGCATACCTAACGTTTGACCGGCTCTGGTCCAGAAGAAAACAAAGAAATAGATCCATACGAAGGCCAAATACGCGGTATAAACCGGACTCCAAATCGGGTGGTTAGTGAGGAAGTCACTCACGTCTTCAAATCCACCTACGTTAAAGATGCCCATCGCCATCAATGCATGCAAAATAGCGATAACAATACCCGCTGCCATCATTTCTACGGCAATGATAATAAGTCCATCGTAAAAAAGAGCCCCTAAGCGGCGAAACAAGCCTGCTGGTGGCAAAGTGTCAATCGTTGACATAAAACCTACTTACCCAAACAAAATAAGGCGAAAGAATATAGCTTCAGTTTTGATCTGAAAAGAGAGCTTGCGCACAGCTTATCAATTTGTGGCTATTTTATCGTCAAACGATAGTTATTTCAGTCTTTTGCACTTGCACGATTCATTGGCATACGTATAATGCCAAACATCAAAGGGCAATAGCCCAGAGATGCCGGTGTGGTGAAATTGGTATACACGACGGATTCAAAATCCGTTGCCTTCGGGCGTGGCGGTTCAAGTCCGCCCACCGGTACCATATTTAAACGATAAAGCCTCGACGAAAGTCGGGGCTTTGTTGTATCTAGGTTTATCAAACACTTAGCTCAATGCTATTGGCATTTTCAGCCTCATAAATTCCCACATTTTGTACCTCTTTTGCCACTTGGCAATGTACTCCCTGTCCATATCTGGTCTTTTGTCTGTGTCGAATCTGTGCAGATGGTCAGCTATTTCAGTCCAACATCATCCATCTTAATCAACATACGCAACAAGCCTTGTAGTAGCCGTTTCTGGTCGTTTTTCTTGTCCTTCTACGGTCTTTCATGCCCCATAACTCGCTGATTTTGTCCCTCTTCCCTTGTCAAAAGGGAAGAGGGTATGTGTGAGATAAAAACTTCAATGAGGTGTGAAAACTTCGGGGTTTTAGGGGCAATTCTATACGGGATAAGGCTTGGACGATGGAAAAAACAGGGGATCGGTGAGGGGAACAGGAAGAGGACAGGGGAACGCATCTTAAACTTTCAGCCGATAGAGTGATGAAACCAGCATCAAACAGATATTAATCCTTTGAACTGTATAACCCATACACTTTGGAGGAGTTATAAAAAAACGATTCAAGTTCACCAATGCCAACCTTAAATCCCTACCAGCCAACACCTTAAACAACAAGACAACCGAACTGGAGTTTAGTGATACCGAATGTATTGGACTAAAACTGCTATCGGGCAGAAGTAGCAGTAAACGTTTCCTGTTGCGCTATACGCTTGAGGGGCGTAAGCGCAGTATTTCGATAGGGCGCTTTCCTGATATTGATGTGAATGTGGCGAGGCCAACATAAGGCGAAGATTGCAGAAGGAGTAGACCCAAAGGAAGAGCGTGATGGGTACAAACGCACGCCTACTGTGAAGGAGTTCTTCTGGGGTACCTTCTTGCCTTTAGCTAAGAAAAAGAAGACATGGAAAGACGATGTTGCTCGGTTTAATCGCCATTGCCAGAGTGTTTACGATAAGCATGTTGGCAAAAAAATAAAGAGCCAGTTATACCCAATCAACTTGAAAATGCAGGCTTGAGTACCTGAAAATTATCATTGATTCGAGACGTCAGTGAACCTGCGATCTCTGGAAGAGTCACAGTAAAAAATTGATCGATGGCTTCCTTGAAGTCTCGTTTATTTTTGAAGTAAACGT